>NZ_JAEIMH010000073.1:0-46426 GCF_016464295.1 Streptomyces sp. N35
CGCCGCGCCGCGGCGGGGAGGCGGAGAGCAGCGGCCCCAGCGCGTCCGCGAACTCCCCGGGAGGAACGCTCGCGGCCCCCTGCCGCAGCGCCCCGACCCACGCCCACGCGGGCGGTGCGCTGTCCACCTCGGGACAGCGCCCGGTGGCCACGAGCCACCCGTCCCGCCCGAGCCGCGCGCCGAGCTGGTCGAGGAGCGACGATTTGCCGAGCCCCGCTTCGCCGGTGACAAGCGCGACGCGTATCCCCTTGGTGGCGGCCTCCCCGGCGGCAGCGCACAGTGCCGCGAGCTCGCTTTCGCGGCCCACGAACGTAGGCTCCCGGCCCGCGAACGCCGTAGCGCCCGGCCCGTTGTCCGCGGCCGGCGGCGTGGTTGTGTCGGGCTGGGGCTGGGGCTGGGGCTGGGGCTGGGGCGCGGGCGGCGGGGGGACGGCCGCGCGCAGGACGTCGGTGCGCTGGGTGAGGATCGCCTGCTCCAAGGCCATCAGGTCCGGGCCGGGATCGAGGCCGAGCTCGTCGGCGAACACGGCGCGGGCGCGACGGAGCGTGGCCAGGGCGTCGGGCTGGCGGGCGCCGCCCCCCCCCGCCGGGGGGGGGAGGGGCCCCCCCCCTTCGCGCAGGGGAGCGTCGCGGGTGAGGCTCTCCGCCTCGGGTACCACCGCCGCGGGGTCGCCGAGCCGCAGTCCCGCCGCCGTGCGCAATTCCCGGGCGACCAAGCGGAGTTCGTCCAGCCGTGCGGTCTCGGCGGCGGCCCAGGGCTCATCGGCGACCTCGGCGAACGCGGGGCCCCGCCACAGTGCGAGCGCCTCGTCGAGACGGGCGTGTGCGATACGGGGATCGGCGCACGTACGGGCCTCGTCGAGCAGATCCTCGAAGCGCCAGGCGTCCACCGCCTCCGGCGGCAGCCGCAGTGCGGAGCCCGGCGAGGCGCTGACCAGCAGGCGTGCCGGGGTCCGCGGGGGGCGGCCGGGGTCCAGGGGGCGCCGCAGGTTCGACACATACGCCTGCAACGAGGCCAGGGCGCGCGACGGCGGTTCGCCTCTCCATAGGTCCTCGACCATCCGGTCGACCGGCACCACCTGCCCGCGCGCCGCAACGAGCAGGGCCAGTACGCCGCGCTGCCGGGGGCCGCCGAGCGGCACGGACCCACCGCCGGCCTCGGCGGCGAACGATCCCAACACCCGTACCAAGACCATGAGGTGGCCCATCGTACGCGCGTTCGTCACACGTTTTCGTCACACGCGTTCGTCACACCCGTTCGTCACATGCGTGCACGCGTTCGTCACACGCGTTCGTCACATGCGTGCACGCGTTCGCCACACGCGTTCCAAGTCGACTCCAAGTGCTCTCCAAGACCCCGGGAGCAGTCTTCAACACATCGAGCGGAAGACGGCCCGGAGCAGACCGACGAAGGCCGCACCAGACGGATGAGGGGCAAGAGCAGATGAGCGTCAACACGCAGGACATGGAGATCGTCCACCGCGCCTTCCGCCGTGAGACGCGGCTGCTGATGGAGCTCGTCGCGGCGGTCGCTCCCGGCGACACCGCCCGCGCCAAGGTGATCGCGGATCACTTCCGCGACTACCGGCTGGGGTTGAAGAACCACCACGAGGGCGAGGACGAGTTGCTGTGGCCGCCGCTGCTGGCCCGGGTCGATCTGGAGGCGGACATCGTCCTGCGCATGGAGGCCCAGCACGAGCGCGTCGAGGCCACCATGACCCGCCTCGACAACGCGTTTCCGACGTGGGAGGCCGAGGCCGGAGCCGGCGAGCGAGACACCCTGGTGGCGGCTCTCGCCGATCACCGGGCGGTCCTGCTGGAGCACCTCGACGACGAAGAGGCCACTCTTCTCCCGCTCGCGGCCAAGCACCTCACCGAGCGGGAGTGGGCCTCCCTGGGGGACCACCTGGTAGCCCACACGCCCAAGCTCACGTTGCTCACGCTCTTCGGCCTCGTTCTGGAGGACGCGAACCAGGCCGAGCGCGCCACGCTCCTGTCCGCTCTCCCCGCACCGGTACGCGGCATCTGGCACGTGATCGGCCGCCCCCGCTACGCCCGCCACATCCGCCGCGTCCGCGCGGCCTGAACCGGCCGATTCCTCCCGGCACTTGTCGCATCCCACCCGAACCTCGCAAGGAGACCACCATGACGCTCAAGACCGTCAACACCGCCGTGACCGCTGCCCTCGTCCTCTTCACCTTCTGGTTCGGCGGACAGTTCATCCTGACCCCCGAGACCGTCGCGCCGACCTTCGGCCTGCCGAGCTGGCCCTCGGGCGACGGTGGCGGCTTCCTGATCCTGAAGGGCATCCGCGATGTCGGGAGCGGCCTGGTCATCGGCGCCCTGCTCCTGACCGGTCACCGCCGCGCCATGGCCTGGGCCCTGCTGGCCGAGTCCCTCATCCCCTTCGGCGACATGAGCAACATCCTCGCCCACCAGGGCTCCACCGCCGCGGCGTTCGGCGTCCACGGCCTGACAGCGGTGGCGATGGTCATCCTCGGCCTCCTGCTCCTGCGCGAAACCCGCAAGCCCACTCCGGCCCCGGCGCCCGTCGAGGCGACCACTCCGGTCCCCGCGCTGCGCTGAACGCAGGAAGCGAAACCCGGTGAACGCCTCGGCCAACTCGGTCGAGGCGTTCACTTGTCGGCCCGGTCGAATCCGCCGGCCGGCAGAACTGCTTCGGACGATCGCGTACGTGGGGTGCGCCTGAACGTCACGCGGAGGGCACGCCCTACTCGTATACGCGAGCGGCGCTGAGCGCGCGGGCGAACAGGGTCCAGTCGCCCTGTGGGGACAGCACCTGATCGAAATTGGCGTGCCAGCCAGGGCACGCCTCGACCCAGGCCGTGAGCGCCGCCAGGAAGCGGTCCAGTGTCTGGTTCTCCCACTCGGATCCGTGCCGCGCATGGTCCTCGCGCAGGCGTGCCAGGAACGCGACCATGGCTTCCCGATCCGGCAGTTGCTCGTCGGCTTTGAGGAGGGCTTCCATGCCGGGCACCGTACAGGGCCCGTACGCTGAGCCGCGTGGAGATGCCGCACGTTTCTCACACTCTATGAGTCCGCTTTGAGGGCTGCGGGCGGGCCGATCTTCGAGTACTACCAGGACATCAAGCATGCGGTCGGTGACGACGAGGATGATTTCGTGTCGATCGCCGGTCCCGACGATCTCTGGCAGCACATCCAGCCCGGCGGTGAAGTTTGGGTTGGGCGGGCCGGCCCCGGCGACGAGGGTGTCTACGTCTCGGTGGAGTGCGAGTGTGCCTGGGATCCTGAGCACGGCCTTCAGATCGTCTTCCGCGGCGGCCGTTCCGTGTCGAAGGTCGGTCAGTGTGACGGGCACCTCACCAACGCGAGTGCCTATGACGACAAGACTCTGGCCGGAGTCGTCTATCACCGCCTTGGCTGACCCGAGGCCCGTGGGTTGTGGATCAGTTGGAAACAGAGGTCCGCGCAGTCTCGATGGGGCAGCCCACCTATTGGTGCGGACTCTTTCCACTGTGTTGGTTCTTGGCCGTGTTGCTATGGAGGGGTCTGCGGGAGGCGTTTGTTGCCGACTCCGGATGGCGGTTCACGGGTCGGGAGGCGTGGGATGTCGGTGAGATTTGAAGTCGCTCGCTTGTGCAGGTGCTCGCGTTGGCGGGGAGCCGTGGAGACATAGAGTGGCTCTTCGGCAACGTGGCAGGGGTAAGGCCGTGGAGATCAGCGTCCAGTGGATCCGGACGACCTGGACGAAAGAGTCCCGGGGAGGGGAAGCCGCGACTCGAAGGAACGCGGCTCCAGTCGGCTTCGCTCTTCCGCACGAGCAGGCCTCGTGGGCGCACGTCGTCCGCATGCATGAGCGGGACGGCTTCGAGCCCTATGACAGCCGGGAAGACCTGAGCAAGGTCGATGTCCAGCTCCGTGAAGCCGATGGTCGGCTGAGGGTGTTCCCCCGAGTGCAGCCCTTGTTTGCTTTGCCGCCCCGGCCGCGACGGCCTCCAGCTGTCCGGCTCGTCCCTGGTCAATGGGTCCGTTGGCAGGTCAACTACCGCTTCAGCAGCGCCCTGGGGATCCGGGGGTGGACGTACTGGCTGGACACGTTCAACATCGCATACGGCCCAGTGGACGCTGATGTGTTCTTGTCCGCGCCCACTGTGTTCATCGACGAGCGTGGATCCCTCCGGTAGCTCGAGGGGCCGTGGTTACGCGTTAGATCGTTCTGCCTGGGCTTTGGTCTGCTGGAGGCGGTAGGAGTAGGTGCCAGTCTCGATGATGTTGTCGCCGAAGGTGAGGCGATCGCCACGGAGTTCTTTTTCCTCCCGCACTCGACAACAAACGCCTCCCCGACTCACGTACGTAGCCAGCCGTGGCTGAATGAGACGGAAACTGAGACGGCTGGCTAAAGGCAGGTACACGATGCGGTGGCCCGTGGTTGCTCAGGTTGCTCCGTCAGGCTCCGGCTTCCGCAGCGCATCCCATAAGTAGGTGGTGAAGCGGCAAAGCACTTCGAAGGGCACTTCCTGCTCGCCATCGAAGCAGACGCTTGGTGGCTTCTCCTCGTCAGGGTCGAACGCCAACACCGTTACGGCTGCGATGCCGGGCAGATGCTCGGATGCCGGCCAGTCGACTGGGGCGGGACGGGCTTCGCTCAGCTCGAAATGCCATGCGCTGGGCGTCCCAGTGCATGTGGAGAGAACGTAGAAGTAGTCGCCCCGGAACTCCCAGCACTCAGTGCGGTCCCTCACTACGTAGACCTCCCTCTTCGTCCCGAAGCAACTCACGCAATCAGAAACTCACTGTTCGGTTGGCGCACCTGCCCAGGGATCCCAGCGCTGAAGGGCATCAGCCTCGCTCAGCCCGAGCCTGCTCGCAGCGATCCGCCGTTCTCGAACCTCGGACCAAGTCCTCGGTCGGTAGCCCGGACCCCCGCAGCCGCACGAGTGGAAGGTGATTCCGGCTCGCAGTGTGGCATCCAGGGCGCGCCATGCCCGCGTGTCCCGACGCGGCGGAATCGCTACGTCGAAACCGGCGTTGATCATCGGTGTGCGGCAGTGAGGGCAGAGGTGCTCACTGTCCGGGTGCAGACTCTGCTTGAACGACAATCGGCAGGCCAAGCACACAAAGTGGCGCTTGTAGGTGGTTGCGTACCGACACATGGCCGCAGAGTAGCGAGAACCTCACAGAGTCGGACATCGATTTGTTGAGTGCCCGCTTTCCACTGTGTTGGTGGGACGTCGGCCTGTGCCCGGGGGTACTCGCCTGCGTTCATAGGCGGCCGATGACGGGATCTGCTGGTGCCTTCGGGCCCGCCTGAATGGCGGTGAACGTTGGTGAATGGGACGGAAACTGAGACGGATGGTGGAGCCGATCGACTGGGGGCGCCCAGGCCTCGCTATGCGTCGGGGGCCAGCCGAGCGAAGCCCTGGGGCCACGCATCCGCATCGAGCTCGTAGCCGTCGATCAGGAAACACTGGGGCTCGTCCCGGAACCCTGGAAGCTGACAGGCCAGCGCCATGCGCTGCTCCGCCCGCTCGCGAGTCGAGTAGATCCCGAGCAACTTCACGTCGTCACCCTCTTGTTCGTCCATGACGACAACCCCGCCTTCATGGTGAAGGATGCCTCCGTCCGGACCGGCTTGGTTCTGGTGAGCAACGTGCCAAAGCGGGAAGACGATCACGTCGACAAGGTACGCCGCTGACTGGCCCGTTGGGAGTGGCTTCTTCGTCCCGAAGCACTTCGGGTGAGTGCTCGAGCTGGGGGTGACGACCCCTCACCTGCTGAGATGGTTCACAGGCGTGCGTGGTTGTCCGGTCCCGCGCGCCCGCGTTGCCACGCAGTTGGTCGCTCACTCTGCTCAGACGGCGCGCATGACCTGGGCCAAGCCGTCCGGGGTGTATTGCACTTCTGGCGGCGGGCCAGGGCTGCCTTGATAGGTGACACCCTCGATGGTGACCTTGCCCGTAGCCTGGGGCAGTGGCAGATGCTCAGTCCGACCGTCGGCGGGTCCTCCGATGAAGACCACCAGAACGGTGATCGAGTTCGGGTCCATCGAAGTAGTCGCGTCCACACGTTTACCGCCCTGGGCGGCCGCGTCCCCTTCCGAGCTGCCGCAACCCGCGAGCGCGACAAGCAAGCAGGAGCAGCTCGCCACCTTGAGTATTCGCACCCACGCGTGCTGACAGGGGCAGGCCGTGCTGCCTACGCCAGAGACGATCTTGTGACCTTGTGGGCAGTGTAGTCCAGCACGAGGTAGTCGTTTGGTGGGGGAGCGGGCGACGGGAATCGAACCCGCGTAGCTAGCTCGGAAGCCTGCTCCGGCGACATGCAGGGCGGAGCAGACGCTCTTACCTCCGCCGCATGTGCAAAGGCCCGCGGGCCGCGACCGCCGAGATGGCGTGGGTCAGTTCGCGGTCGATGGCTTCGGCCTGCTGGCGGGTGCATGCGACGCGCGCCTCGTCGTAGGCGCGCTGTTCGGCCAGGGCCAGGCGCAGGTGGGTCGGTGGGTGGGTGTCGTCCTCGTAGTGCCACTTCAACTGGCTGACCCGCAGCAGGCGTTCGCGCTCGTGGTCGGGCAGGTCGAGGGCTGCGCGGGCCGCCTCGCGCCAGGGCTTGCGACGCCAGTCGAGCAGACCGTCCACGAGCAGTTCGTCGAGCGCCTCGACAGCCCTGTCGGCGTGCAGCAGCCGCTCGGCCAGACCGTACGCGGCTTCGCTGGAGGCGGTGCGGGCGGCGAGTTCGTCGGCGAGGAACTCCGCTCGGGTCGCATCGCGCAGGCTGAGCCGGTCGATCAGCCGCAACAGGCCGTCGGCCGCGTACCACGGCCAGCGCAGCACACCGTGCCCGAACCAGTACCGCAACCGCCCGCCGCGCCACCGGCCCGGATCGAGCCAGTGCCGCCACCAGGCCAGCGTCCCGAGCGCGTTGCCGACGACCATGCCGTGCCGGGTGTCGCCGTTGGTGAAGTGACCGAGCTCGTGACCGAGCAGGGCGACCCGCTGCTGCGGTGTGAGCGTCTCCCAGAGAGTGAGCCCCACGCACAGCACCCGCTGCCGGGGCCGGCGCGAGGTCACGTACGCATTGAAGCCGGGCTCGAGGACCACGAGATCCACACCACGCGTGCCCACCTCCCGCGCCACCTTGTCGAGCAGCGCGAACAGGCGGGGCGCGGCACTCCGGTCGAGCGTCGGCAACTCCGGGTGCAACGGCGGCACCCAGGGGCGCAGCACCGCCGAGAAGAACAGCAACACGAGGCCGAGCGAGAGACTGAGCGGGTTCCACCAGCCCGTGACGAGCAGCGCCACCGCACCACCCGCGAGCGCCACGGACGCTCCGACGACGCCGCAGGACAGGGCGTACGCGGCGATCCGCGCAGCCGTCCAGCGCGAGCGGCGCCCGAAGTCCCCGGTCCTGACCAGCTCCCGGTAGATCTCCTCGGCCCGCTGACCGGCGACCTCGGCGCGCCGCTGCGCGGTGCGGTCGAGGCCGAACACGAACAGCTCGGGCGCCACGTTCCAGTCGCAGGCGCGGCACCAGACCACATGGTCCTGGTGCACCGGCATCCCGGCCCCGCACTGCGGACACGGCTCGCTCTCGACGCGCTTGGTCTCCATCGTCGGCCCCCCGCTCTCAAGCTCCCCAGGACAACGACGCGTTGACGGCCCGAGCGGTTCACCTACATCGCGACCTGATCGGTCAGCGCCTGTCCGGCCGGGAATCTGCTGCCGTATGACGGCTGGTGGACCGGGTGTTGTCGACTGAACGCGAGCGGGCTCGCCGCCCGGTGTTCCGGTTGTACGTGAGCGCGCTCGCCGCCCGGTGTTCCGGTTGTACGCGAGCGGGCTCGCCGCCCGATGTTCCGGTTGAACGTGAGCGGGCTAGCCGCCCTGCTACCCAGTTGTACGCGAGCAGGCCACCGCCCAACTCCCCGGTCACATGGGCAGCGACAGCAGCTGTACGGGACCTGAGGGCCAGCGCGCGTCATCGCGCAGTGGCGTCACCATCGTCCGCAGCGGCATGGTCACCAGCCGGCCCTCGGGTTGCTCGACGCGGACCTCCTCGTGGAGCGGGTGCCATCCGAGTCGCTGGTAGAGCGGTACGAGGGGAGGCCGGCAGAACAGGAGCGCGTGCTCGGGCCCCATGGTGCGGGCGTGTTCCAGGGCAGCGGTGACGACGACTCGCGCCAGGCCCCTCCCTTGCATGCCGGGCGCGACGGCCACCCCGCCGACGCCCACCACCTCTGTACGTGTGCCGCTGATCGCGACGGGAAGCCGCAACAGACCGGCGTGCGCCACGAGCCTGCCTTCGAGTCTGATGCCGAAGTGGTCCTTCTTGGGCAGCCAGGTCAGTCCGGTCGAGGCCACCCCGAAGGGATCGTCACCGGTGCCGAGGATCTGCTCCAGGTCCCTCTTCGTGTACTCGGCGAGGCGCACCACGGTCGGTGTGTGCGGGGGTCGGTTCGCAGGCATGACCACATCATGATCGCGCCGACGGCCCTGGGCCAAACGCGATCGAGCCGCCCGCCGGAGTTCCCCCGTGGCGGACGGCTCGCGTCAGCAAGGTGTTCAGAGATCAAAGGCGGTGGCGGCAACGTAAGCGTCTTGGGCCGCTGGACAACACCGGCCGGGGCCGGCGGCGGGATTCGAACCCGCGTTGCTCTCTTTACAGGAGAAGTAGCCGCAACCTGCGCACCTGAACGACGCCCACGGTAGCCGGATCCCGACCACGCGGCACCCGAATTTCGCTCACCTCCCCGCCCTGGCCGCACACACGGCGGCCGGCCAGAGGGTCAGCAGTTGGAGAAGGTGCAGATCTGGAGGAGGTGCAGATGCAGATTGAAAGCCCCCGCCGCGAGCGGACTCAGGACAGGAAGTCCTTCAACAGCCGGTTGACCTCGGCCGGTTGCTCGGTGGGCAAGGAGTGGTGGGACGCCTGCTCGAGCACGGTCACGGTGGCGTGCGGCAGCAGCTTGCGGGCCGTCGCGGCTACTTGGCGCGTGTCGTGGGCTTTGCTGCGGCCGGCGAGGAGAACCAGCGTCTCGACCGCGGAGGCCTTGAGGTCTTCCGCGCGCGGGCGCCGCATGCGGAGGGACTTGGGGCGCGGGGCGTCGGCCGTGGCGGCGAGGAACTCGCGCCAGACCGTGTTCTCGGGAAGGCTCCCGGTCTCCCAGCGGTGGAAGGCGAGCACGCGCCGAGCGGTGGGCCGCGCGAGCATCGGCAGCGCGCGCAGCACGTACCCGCTGCGCAGCCCGGCGAAGCAGCCGGTCGGGTCCAGCAGCGCGAGCCGGCTGACCCGATCCGGGGCGTGCAGAGCGTAGTTGAGAGCTGTCCACGCGCCGTACGAGTGGCCGCACAACTGGACGCTGCCCAACCCCAGTCCGTCGAGCAGCGCGTGGAGCCACGCCGTCAGGTCCTTGCCGCTCCGCAGCGGCTGCCCGTCGTTCCGGCTGTGCCCCAGGTCGCCGAGCAGGTCGACGGCGTATACGCGATGGAGGTCGGCGAGGGCTTCTGCGTTCGCGAACCAGGAGACCGAAGCAGTACCGCCACCCGGCAGGAGGACGAGGGGCGTGCCGCCTTCCGGCCCGCTGACGTGCGTACGCGTGCGGCCGTAAGGGGTGGGGATGTCAACTGCCTCGACCTTTACGGGCCACTGCCCGAGGACCGCGTCGTACGCCGCGAAGAACGCCTCGCTGTCAGCCACCTGTTGCCCTCTCACCGGGATTGTCCGACGGTCGGCAGTCTCGCTGAGGAACGTTTCCGTCCGCTGGGAAAGCGCCCGTACGGCGGCAAGTGAGCTGCCTGGTCAGTGGCCGCCCTTCGGGCGCTCGCACCCGCCTTCCAGGTACACGCCGTGTTCCTCGAGCCGGGCTCCCTGAGGGCCGACGCTGCCGTCGAGGCACACTCCTGATACGGCATCGGACAGGTCGAGCGTGAAGAGCACGAGGCCACCGGATTCGTAGAGGTCGAGCACTCGCGACTGCGGATAATCGAGGGCCCGAAGCGTGTCCTGAATCCCCGCCGCATTCGGGGACTTCTGCTCCGACAGCGCTTCTTGCAGGTGCTCGCGATGTGCCGCACCTTCGCACGCACCACGCGGTGACAACCGGAGCGTCTGCAAATAGCCGTGATTCTCCGCCCACTTGGGGTTCTCTGGCATCGACCCATCGCCCACGCCCGGCGACTTCTCGGCAGAGGGCCGCACCGTGGACTTGTCCGCGCATCGGTCGCGGATGTCCTGCAGGGCGCCCGGAAGTTCAGGCTCGGCCGGGGTTGCGGCAGCAGAGGGCGTCGCGGACTCATCGGCAGCGGGCCCGACTGCCACCGTTGTGTCTCCGTCTCGCCCGTCCGCGACCTGGTCACCGCAGGCGCTGACCCCGAAAGCACCCGCCACCAGGGCGGCAACCGCTATGGCGCGCGGTGTGTGCACAGTTCGTCTCGGCATGCCTGCAGTATCCATGGACCTGTCCGCGGCATGCCTGCGGTATCCATGGACCTGTCCTCGGCAAGCCTGCGGCATCCATGGACCTGCCCTCGGCATGCCTGCGGCATCCATGGACCAGTCTCGGACGGCCCACCTTCCTGCCGACCGGGCGGACGCGGCAGGGGCGTTGGCTCACTCCAGCGACTCGGCCTTGCGGCTGGGGATGCGGCCGGACTCGGTGATGCCGCCGATCAGGTCGGGCAGGCCTGGACTCCGGTTTGGGCCGGCTTCCAGGTCGAGGCGGTTGCAGGCCTCGGCGAAGCGCAGGTACGTGTCGACGCTGGCGACGACGATCCGTATGTCGATCTTGAGGATCTCGATGCCAACCAGGGAGACGCGGATGAACGCGTCGATGACGATGCCCCGGTCGAGGATGAGTTCCAGAACGTCGTAGAGGCCGCTGGTGCCGCCCGATCCACCGCCTTGCCGCGCCACAGTCATCGCGATCGGCCTTCCTGATCAGTCGTGCGTGACGCAGGTCGGTGCCAGGCCTACGCGTTTCGTCTGTGTCAGGCGCCCGGCACGCGGAATCCAACAGAAAGCCGGGCCGCGTGCCGGGCCATGTTCGGCCTGAGGGCGTCGGGTGACCACACTTGCGGGAGGCAAACACAGGCGCGCGTCGTCCCTCCGCGCGGCCTGCCCGGCGGGCGGCCCCTGACGATGGCCGTGGCCGTGGCGATGGCAGCGGCAGACCTGGCGCGCGCTAGCTCTGCTCTTCCATGCTGATGGCGTCGCGGAGTTGATCGGTCGCGGCTCCTGATTCCTCGCGCTGGATCTCCAGGAGCGCGGCAGCGATGGCATCGAGTTTCCGCTGGATGGCGTGCTCGGCGCGCCGTTCGGAGTTCTTCAGCAACGCCAAGAGCAGCAGAGCCACCGCGGACATGGCTTCGCCCACCATCAGCAGCCACTGGGTGGGCAACTTCAGCGTGTGCGCGGTGATCGCACCGGCGACCAGGACGAGGCACACGCCGAAGAAGGCGGGCGAGCTGGTGAAGTTCGACGCGTGTTCTGCCAGGCGTGTGAAGCGTCCCTGCCGGGCGCCATCGCGGTCCGCGGGGTGTTGAGGCGCCATGCGATCACCGGCCGAGTTCACGACGCCGGCCCGTCGCCAGGCGCTCCCAGGGACCAGCCGGACACATCGGAGACTTTCCCGCGCCACAGAGAAGCGGTCGCGTTCCCGGGCACGGACAGGAAAGTGACGTCGACGAGATGGATGAACGCGTGCAGGCCGTCCCCGGAGCTCTCCTCCGCCGTCCCCAGGGAGGATCGGACGAGGTGCGCGAGATGCGCCATGTGATCCGCTCGGTCCTCCTCACCTGTCGCCGCCGCCACCACTTCTTCCCAGCGGTCGGCCCAGGCGCCGGATCCGACCAGGCTGCCTGCGAGGAACCCGCCCGGCGTGGTCAGGCAGATCTTCAGGCTGGCCTCCGGCTGCGCGTCGACCAACCGGAGCAGAATCTCCAGATGGGCGTCGGCTGCCGGAAGAACGGCACTGTTTTCACTCACCACATGTCCTCTCTGGTACGCGCCGGGGGAGCGCGTCTTGTACGTGTCGGGGGAGCGCGCCCCGTGTGCATCGGGCTGACGCGGTTGTGAGCGGTACGTACGAAACCCGGGCCGGGACCGCGCGATGCGGACGGGCCCGGCGGAGGGGATCTCCGCCGGGCCCGCGCTGAACCAGATGTCATCTGTGGATCGCTACGAACCCGCAGGGGTGACACCGCTCAGTAGTAGTGCTTGCGTCCGCCGACCATGCGTCCGGTCGTGCCGAGGATCCACAGAACCGCCCCGACGACCAGGAGCACAGCGCCGACAAGCGTCAGCAGTGAAATACCGAGCAGCAGTCCGAGGATGAGCAGGATGGCACCAATAACGATCATGTCGTTTCCGATCTCGAGGCTCTTCGGCGCGTACGGACCCTCGCGCCGCGAGTATCCGCACGCGCCCTCTCCCTGTCCGCTGCGCAACGCGGACCGGTGACAGCAGGGCCGACCGCACGATCGGCCGCTGTCGGAACGTTGTGTGCCAACTCCAGGTGCCCGGCAATGTGCCGTCCATGCCTGCCAGTGCAGAACCTCCGTCCGCTTCCGGGTACGGACTCGATGCTGTGGAGGCGTACGTGTTGGCAGTTGATCGAGACGACTGAGCCGACCCGCTAGCGTGTTGACGTGCACATCCTCGATGACCCCTGCTTGTCGCCGCGCGTCGCGAGTCTCCTGGCGCGTGCACGGCGCGGCCATGAGATGCCCGCCGACCGCATACGTGCACGGGCCCGCGCGGAAACTCCCGACGGGGAGGAAGCGGCAGCGCCGCCTGGGGCCGTCGAGGCGATGATTCGTTTCGAGGAACGCTACGGCGGGCTGTGGTACCCGCTCCTCGGCCCCAACGGCATGGAACACGGCCTGCACGGCGAGGCCACCGTCTACCTCACCAGCGACGGCTGGACCTTCCCCGGCATCCACGATGGTGACCAGACCTGGTCGGTCGACGTCCTCCCGGACGAGCGCACCGCCATGACGCTCGCGGGACGTCCCCGGATCATCAACAGCAGCATCCTTCAGCGCTTGGAGTCCCACGCCCAGTTGTCACAGGTCCGGGAGTGGCCCCATGCGACCTTCGCTGTCGCCACCGAACCTGGCCGGGAGCCGACGGTCACCGAAGCCGGCCTCCCTGCCCTCGACGCCGAGGCAACCGGGCCCGCCGACAGGTGGTGGGTCGACAGCGGGACCGCGATGCATCTGAAGCTTCACAAGTGGTGGGGCGAGGAAGACATCTGGGTCGCGCGCTGCTTCGCGGAGCGGGCCGAGAACCTGGCGCCCACGGTCGATGCGCTACGGCACGCCGTGACTGATGCCGCGTGGCGGGACGAGGACTGGTGCGGGCTGTGCACCCACTTCAGGCAGCCGGCCCAAGCCTGCCTTCCCGACGCAGGCCGGTGACGTACGTAGGCGGCCGCGGTTCAGCGGTGCGGGTTGCCTTGTTCCGGCAGCGCGCGCCTGCCTCATGTGTGTGGCCGGCCTCCACAAAGGAGACCGGCCACACATGAGGAGCAGGCGCGGGTCAGTGCTTGCCGATGTCCTTGGTCTTCTCCTTGGCCTGGCGTGCGTCACCCTTCATCTGCTGGGCGCGGCCTTCATCGGCGAGACGGTCATTTCCTACCGCGCGGCCGGCGTTCTTCTTCGCGGCACCGACGGCCTGGTCGGTCTTCGCCTTGGCCTTCTCATTGGCGCTCATGCTCACTCACACTTTCTTGGCGTCGACAACAGGTACTTCCCTCCGTCTGGCCCCCGTCGCGCACGCCAAACATGATCGCCACTCAGGCATTTCATACAGCTCATCTGCATGAAGCCGTAAAGACGGGGAATTGCGCGAGCGTGCTCGAATACCCGGAAACCCGCGACGGAAACTGCCCATTCCCGTGTTTGTCGATGTGAGTTCGGAGCACATGATCGCCAGGAGGTAATAACAATGGTTCCCCTGCTTCTGGTTCTTCTTCTGGCTCTGATCCTTTTCGGCGCGGGTTTCGCCTTGAAGGCACTCTGGTGGGTCGCGATCATCCTGCTGGTGGTGTGGCTGCTCGGCTTCGTGATACGTCCCGCTGCGAGCGGCGGCCGTAGGAGTCGTTGGTACCGATGGTGATCCGCACGTGAAGCCTCAGCCGAGGTGACCGAGCCTGCCGAGGGAGGCCGGCGCGCACGCGGGCGGGGCGAGGGACTTTCGGCTGGTCATGACAGTCCCTTCGTCCCGGCCCCGCGTACGCGCGCGGCGAATAGCCTGGCGAGCCGTCCCCCGAACGCGGCTACTGCAGTGGTCAGCAGGCAGCGGACCACGGGGGTGGCGGTACGGGGACTGCGCTGGACCGGGTGGGCATGAACTCTCAGACACATAACGTCGCGCAGGTGGTGCCGGGCCGCGCACGACTGCTGCTGACACGCCAGGACGGCGGAGACGGCACGTTCGTCGTCGCCGACGCGTGTGCCACGGCCTGCGCCTGGCTCGGCCGCCCGCGCGGAGTGCTGCGGGGCACGGATTTCATGGCGTTCATCGGCGACGCCAGCAGGCTCATGACCGAGCGCGTGCTCGAGGAAGCCTGGCGCGGCACCGGCGACGGCGTAGGCGTACCGGCCAATCGCCAGCCCGTGGAACTCGAACTCGCGGCCGCCGAGCCGGTCGTATGCATGCTGTCGGTGCACAGGCCCCCGCAGGCCCGCGGCGCGCTGCTCGTCGAGATCGAGGACGGAGCGCACCTCCGCCACTGGGCGGTACTGCGGGCCTTGGCCGTCCTGTCGGAGGACGCGCTGTGGGCGTACGACGAGGAAGCCGACCTCTTCGGCTGGCTGGACGGCGAGCACTTCCACGGCAACGTCAGCGCCGACGAAGCCATCCCGCTCGAACAACTCCTGAGCCAGTTGCACCCCGAGGACCGCCCACGGGTCGAGGAGACGTTCTGGGACCTGCGTGAAGGCAGGTGCAAGCAGGTGACGGTCGACTACCGGATGACCGGTCGTGACGGCCGCTACCACTGGCTGCGCACGCGATCGCGCGTCATGCGCTTCGGCTTCGGACAGCGGCGCTGGATCATCGGCACGACCAACGACACCACGGCCACCGTCGAACGCCATCAGGCCCTCACCGAGGCGCACGCCCTGGCGCGCAGGCGCGGCGAACTCGTGGAGCACCTCGCGGCGGAGTTCGTCTCGGCCACCACCGAGGACGAGCTCACCGCGGCGATCCTCGACCATGTGGCCCCCGCCTTCGGTGGCGAGGGAACTCTCATGGCCTTCGTGGAGGAGGGACGGCTTCGGGTGACCTTCGGCGCGGGCATCGCCCCGGCTCTCGCCCGCAATCTGCACGGTGTGCCGCTGAACGCTCCCAAGCCCTTGACGCAGGCCATCGTCTCGGGCCGCCCGGAATTCATCGCCGACCGCGCGCACTACCGGGCGCAATGGCCGCACGCACATGACTTCTTGTCGGCCACCCGCGCCGAGTCGTTCGTGATGGTGCCCCTGCTCGCGGCCAGTCATGAGCTGCTCGGCGGCTGGGTCATCACGTTCGCCGAACCGCACCACCCGTCCGAACAGGAACGCACGCTCGTGCAGGTGATCGCGACTCTGGCGGGTCAAGCGTGGGAGCGCATCCGGCTGCAGACGGCCCGCCTCGAACTCGCCGGCGCCCTCCAACGGGACATGCTCCCGCGCAGCCTGCCCGAGGTGGCCGGCTACGAGATCGAGGCCCGCTACGCCTCCGCCCACACCGAACTGGACGTCGGCGGCGACTGGTACGACGTGATCGCCCTGCCGCACGGGGGCGCCGCCTGCATCATCGGCGACGTGCAAGGCCACAGCATCAAGGCCGCCGCGCTGATGGGCCAGGTCCGCACCGCCATGCACGCCTACGCCTGGGAGGATCCGGCGCCGCAGCGGGTTCTCGAGCGCACCAATGCGCTGATGCAGCAGATGGGCACCCCGGGCTTCGCCACCTGCCTGTATCTGCTGATCGAACCCGACGGCCGGATCCTTGCCTCGCGCGCGGGCCACGTGCCCTTCGTCCAGGCGGGGCAGGTGCGGGCAGAGATCCGGGAGATCCCGGGAGGTATGCCGCTGGGGATCGCCGACGATGCCTCGTACCCCCTCACGCAGTTCACCCTGCCCTCGGGCGCCACCCTGGCCCTGGTCACCGACGGACTCGTCGAAGGACCCTGCCGCCCGCTGGACGAGGGCCTTCGCCTGGTGGCGCGGGCGGCGGCGGATCACACCCGGCCGCTGAGCACTCTGGCGGACGAGATCATGGCCCTGGCCGACGCGACGGGCCACACGGACGACTGTGCGGCGCTGGTGATCCGCAGGTCATAGAGTCCCGTAGCCGCGCCGGACAGCCTGGTCCAGGACGGCGAACTGCGCTGCGTCGTGGGGAGGTTCAACATGAACGAGACCTTCGCCGCGGGACATTCGCATCTCCTCATGTGACGTGACGCGCAACGCTGACCTGCATGGAGAGGCCGGGGCGGGGCATTCGGTTTCCCTCAACGTGGGAGGGAACGCAATGGCCATGACAGAGGAGTCGGTTGAGGCGACGGCGGGGGACCGGTCGTGCCGCAACTGCCGGAACTCGGCGAGTCCGGAACTGGACGGCGAGGCGCCGGAGTCGGCACGCGAGCGGGTCAATCGCCGCTGGAACGAGATACTCCAAGAGACCCGAGTCGCCCAGACCGGCGTGCAGATCCTCTTCGGCTTCCTGCTCAGCGTGGCCTTCACCCCGCTGTTCCGGGAGTTGGCCACGTTCGACCGGGTCGTCTACGTCGTCACGGTCGTGCTCGGCGCGTCGGCCACCGGCTCGCTCATAGCGCCCGTCTCCATCCACCGCTTTCTGTCCGGCCAACGTATGAAGGACGAAGTGGTCGAAGCGGCAAGCCGGTTGATGATCTGCGGCATGGTGCTCCTGGCCCTGACCATCGCCTGCACCCTCCTGCTCATCCTTCGCCTCGTGGTCCCCGGCGTGCTCGCCGAAGCACTGGTCGGCGGCGTCATGCTGTGGTTCGGCTTCTGCTGGTACGCGCTGCCGGTGCGCCTGCGACGCCGCGCCGCCCGACGAGGTGAGGCACCCGGAGCGTAGGCGCGTCTTCCTGCCGGCTTGGTGTGACGGGGGAGGGCCGGGGCAAGCGAGAGCGTGGAGAGCGCTCCGGTGGCGATGTCCGGGGCCAGGATGTGTGAGGAGTGTTGCGGTGCTCGTACCTGCTGCCCGGGATCTACGGATTGCTCTTGCCGCGTACGCGGACGCGGTGATCAGGGACGAGCGCTGCCCCACGCCGGCCAGCGCTCGGGCACGCGAGGACGCCACGTTCACGCTGTGCGTGATGACGGGCACCCGTGACCCTCGTGAAGCGGTCGCAAGGACCGACGCGTGGCTCACGGGCAAGGACGTCCCCGGCGGCGGATGCGAAGCCACCACCGCGGAGATCGGACTGATCGGCCAGGCGGTGTCCGACGGCCCGGGTACCGTCGCGCCGGCGGCGTAGAGCCCGCCCGGAACACCTCAATGCGACGCTCGATCTCCCCATCAGGACATTGTCTAAGGTGACGTCTGATGAGGATCGGATGTGGGAGGGGGCGCCAGCCCCATCCGTGCGGAAGGGCAGTGGGGGATGAGCGTGGTGGAGAGCTGGACCCGGGTGATGGATCTCCTACGGGAGCAGGCTCCGGCCGATCACGCGGAGTTGCCCGGGCCGGCCACGGAGCAGATGCTCGAGGCCGCTGAGGGGCGGATGGGTATCTCTCTTCCTCCGGATCTGCGGGCGTGGCTGCTGCGGAACAATCTGGATCTTCCTGAGGAGGATGCGGACGACGACGTGGCCTGCTGCGGTTTCGCCGGGTTCCCGGACGAGGGCAGCTTCTTTCTGGGGATCCGGGCGATGGAGAAGCTCTATGCGAACCACGCGGTTCCCGGCGGGGTCAACCCTCCGGATCAGCCGGACAATCCGTTCTGGCGCAACGAGTGGATCCCGTTCCTGTCGGATCAGGACGGCTGGACGGGAAAGTTCATCGACGTGCGGGACGGACGGATCGGCAGGTGGTTCGTGGGTGAGATCACCACCACGGGGGAGTACGCGTCATTGGCCGACTATTTCGACTCCGTGGCAGAGACGCTGACGAAGATCGCCGAGGGAAACCACCCGGTCTGTTCAGCGGTCGACGGACGACTGGTGTGGTTGTGAAGTAAGAATGCCCCCCGATGGAATCGAGGGGCATTCTTCATTGAGCGGTTACGGGGCGGGCGGGGTGAATCCGTCGAGGTCGAGCCAGTAGTCGTCGTCCTCCATCAAACGCTGTTCCTTGATGAAGTCGCCGAACGGCCGCATCGACTGGGTGTTCTGCCAGTTCGACATCGAGGACCGGCCGCAGGGCTCGTTCCAGGTCGGTGCCGGGGCATCCGGACGCAGGTGCAGCGTCATGGAGTCGTCGGGGTTGCGCTTGACGTAGGTCTGCACGCACTCCTTGCCGCTGTAGCCGACAGGGTTGGGGCCCCTGGAGTTTCCGGCGCTCTGGAAGGCGTTGGCGAAGGCGAATTCATCGCAGCTCTTCGCGTCGGTACGCGTCGCCCCTGCCTCCAGAGTCCACAGGTCGCTGAACAGACCGGTGTCCCTGTAGGTCTTCCACTGCCTGCCGCAGATGAGCTGACGGCTGCGGTCCTGCTGGGTTTTGGTGGGGTCGTCGACGGCCATCTTGTCGGCCACGTAGGTGAGCGGCTTGCCGCCGTTGCGGTTGCCCCAGTCGAGCGTGGTCTTGCGCCACATCATGTCGATATGCGCGGCGGCCCCGGGGAACTTCTTGGAGTTCATGACGTACGTCGGGTCGTATCCGGAGAAGACGCAGCCGGTGCCGGCATTGGGGACGGCGGTGTCGCAGCGGATGTCCAGCTTGGACTTCTCGACCTCGAGCGGGTTGCGGATCGCGTCACCGTTGGTCGAGCCGCCGATGGACCAGTACGGGGTGATCGTGTTCTTGGTCGTGCCGCTGCTGGGCGTCCACTTCATCCGTGTGGTGATGGTCCTCTCGAGGGCGTCGCCCTTCTTGAAGACCTTGGATCCGTCCCAGTTGACGCTGGTGATGGCGCAGTAGCCCCGGCACTTGGCCTCGTAGTCCAAGTCGACGGTGTGCATCGCACCGCTCATCGACTTCAACCGGATATTGGTGACCTGGGAGAACTCCGCACTCTTGGGGTCGAGGTAGATCGTGTTGTAGAAGTCGAACGTCGCGCCCCCGTCCGGTGTGTTGTTCTCGAAATGCGTCATGGGCATCTCGTCGTGGAGACAGGCGTTGGTGCGCTGGCGGGTGATGGACACCGACAGGGTCGAGCACGACGAGGTGCCTCTGGTCGTGAGCGGAGCCGTGGCGGTGCGGCCCGCCGAGGGCTCGGCCTTCGAGGTGCCGGCGATCTTGGGGAAGAGCTCTTCGCTGATGTCCTCGCCGGGCTCGACCGGGGCCGGTTCCGGCGCGGTCGGGTTGGCCGTCATACTGCCGGTGATCTTCTGACCGTCGTACGTGCCGGGCACGAACGCCAGCGCGTCGAAGGCGATGTCGGCGGAACCGTTGCCGCCGTTGAAGTTGTCGAGCTGCACCTCGGGGATCTGGTCACCGAAGTAGTAGGCGCCCAGGTCGACCCACTTGTTGGACTCGTTCGCCGTCTGCGAGATCGACGCTTCCTCTTCCCCTTCGGGTGTCTGGATCCGGTAGACGGCGTTGGAGGTCTGCGCCCCGTGGTCGGGGATGTGCGCGAACACCTTGGCCTGGCGGCTGGTGTTGGTCAGTGCACTGTTGAGCTTCCAGGTGCCGGTGACCTTCATCCGGTTGGCGTTGGCCGGGTGGGGATCCAGGGTGCGGGTGTGGGTGAACCAGAAGTGGTTGCCATAGCCTGCGCCGATCTGGTGCGTGTCGATCTTTCCCGGATACGTGGTGACGGTGGTCGGGTTGTCCGTCCCGTCGTGGGTGAGATCCATCGGGGTGTCCCACGGCACGTACGTGAAGTTGAACGTGCCGCTGGATTGCACCGCCCCGCATCCACGCTTGGCATCCACGCCGGCGGGTGTGGTGCCGTTCGCCAGGTCGTCGACCACCAGGGCGTTCGCGGGCAGGGGCGTGGTGGAGCAGTTCGGCGGGTACGAGCCGGCATCCGGCTGCTCGCCGTAGGACGTGGTGAACCGGTGCACGCCGTTGCCGCACTTGGCCCCCGTGTCACAGTTCTTCCACTGCGCTGCGGTGACCTCCTGATTCCACCAGCAGTGCAGCCAGTGCGCGTTGGTGTCGCTGTTGCCCGCGTCGAGGGTGCAGGCGCCCAGGCCCGGGTCGTTGGAGTCGTTGTCGCCGATCTTGGCCGGGTTGCAGTTGTTCGTCGCGTTGCAGAACAGATCGACCGGCGGCTTGGCGCTCGCGCGGTCCGCATTGCTGGTCCACCATGCGGGGCGGTAGCCCGCCTGGAAGTCACCCGGAGCGAACATCGCCGAGATCGGGCGGGCCGCCCAGCCGATGACCTTCTCCTGGTACGGCCAGTCCTGCGGGTGAGCGGCGTGGCTGTAGTCGTCCTTGGAGGAGTCCGTGGCGTGCTGCAGGAACGGGACGCGGTTGGCCTTCCACAGCGGGTTGGCCGGGTTGTTGGTCCAGCCCACGCCCCAGTGCCCCTGGGAGTCGGCGGTGTCGTAGAAACCGGAGTTGTACGCCCACAGCGCGTAGAACCAGTTCTCGATCCACTTGGGGTGGCCGCCGTTGATCTTCATGCCGGCGTTGTACGTCTGGTTCCACTTCTCCGACAGGATCCGCACGCCGGCCGCGACGTTCGCGGTGTAGTCCAGTGCGACCGCTTCCTGCGCCACCGTGGACAGGGCGGTCTCGCCCGGCTTGGTCTTGCCCGCCAGGCGCATGCCGTCGGTGGCCTGCGTGATGCCGTAACCGCAGTCGGCATCGGCCCAGTTGATACGCCACGGGTCGACCTGTTCGCCGGAGGCGGCGTAGTCGACGCCGTAGTAGTTGCCGATCAGTGAGTTGGACGTGACACCGGGCACGGCGAAGCGGGTGGCCTGCCACATGTTGGATTCCTGCGCGGTGATGCCCAGCATCACCTGCGCGGGAATGTGCCACTTGTCGGTGACGTCGGGGTCCTCGTTGTCGAGCTTGCCGTTGGGGTCGCCCGCCAGGACGGTCGGCGGGAACAGGCCCTGCGGCTGGTAGCCGCCGGCGATGCCGGTGTTCTTCCAGTTGCTGTCGCGGTAGAAGTTCAGCTCACCGACGACGGCCTGGTCCACGGCCCATTCGACCTGGCGCGGTGTGGGCTGGAACGCCTGCTTCTTCACGTCGTTGCGGGCCACCGAGCAGTACCGTTCCCCGGTGCCTTCGCTGGGGTTGTCGGCCTGCGCAGACAGGGCCTGGGTGCGGACGGTCTGCGTGGACGGGCCATCACCGGCCTTGCCCGCCTTGTCAGGACCGGAGTCGACCGGACCGCCGGTGGGCAGTGCGGGGGACAGGGCGTACCCCTGTGCCGCGTTGCCGACGCGGTTCGCGCCGGGACGCAGGTCCAGGGTGACGGCCTTGCCGGACTCCAGCATGCGCAGCGCGGTACGCGCGGGACGGGGAGCAGCGGCATCCTCCGGGTTGACCAGGGTGGTCTTGCCGTCGGACCACGTAGTGGTCAGGGCTGCCCGGGCGTGGCTGGAGATCGCCGAGCTCTTGGGGAGCCTGCCGGGATTGTGCACCCGCTTCGGGAGCGTCCTCGACGTGGCGTCACCGGTGACGAAGACCTCGCCACGCGCCGAACGGGTCAGGTCCCAGGCGTTCAGCTTGCCGGAGGCGACCGTGACGGGCGTGGTCTTCTTGCCCTGTTCGACCTTGGTGTGGTCCAGGTGCTTGGCCCAGCTGGACGGTGTCCTGGACGTGGTCCTGTCGAGCTCGCGGTCGATGAAGGTGATGCCGCCGTCGGCGTCGGCGGTGATCTGGAACGGCACCGTCGTCGTGGCGGCCAGGGTCTTCTCGGCCTTGCCGTTGATCCGTACCAGCTTGTTGCCGTGGGCGGCGACGATGCCGTCGGCCGTGGGGACGGCGGAGGTGAGCTGCCCGCCGAGCGTGACGCGCTCGGCCTCCTTGCCGGTCGCCGCGTCGATGGTGATCAGACGGGTCTGCTGCTTCTTGTCACCGTCGTGCGTGAGCTGGGTGAACACGGCCTGGTCGCCCTGGCCGCAGCCGGGCGAGAAGTAGGCGAGCGACGACTGGAACGGCAGTTTGGTGACCTTGCCCGAGGTCAGGTCGACGACCGCGGTGAAGGCGCCGCGCACCATCAGCTCGGGCTTGTTGGTGAACATACGCGGCGCGTACGAGACCGCCGCGAATTTGCCGGACCCGGTGACGCAGTGGTTGCCGATCCAGGTGTCCGAGGCGAATCCGTCCTCGAACAGGCTGGCTATCGTGCGCAGTTGGTAGCCGTCCTTCTCCTTGCCCGCGAGGAGGTGGAAGCCGGTGCCGTCGCCGGTGGCGGTGACCGCGGTGTCGGCGGAGTCCTGGTAGTCCTCGCCGAGCAGGCCGGTGCGATCCTTCGCGGGGATGGCGGAGGGCTTCAGGGTGGTCTTGCTCTGCTGCTGGGGGGAGTTGCTCCACCCCTGAGCCGCGCCCCGGGGCGGCTTTGATTCCTCGGCCTGCGCGGGCAGGCCCAGGGGTATCGCCAGCGCGGTGGCCACCGCGAGGGTGACCGGCACGCGCAGACGGATACGTCTGTGTCTCAACGTTCTTCCTTCTCTGGTTACTTGACAGCCTTGGCGGCTGCGAGGACCTCGCTCATGCGCGCTTCGACGGCGGCGAGCTGGTCCTTGTTCTCGTTGATCAGTCGCTTCTGGACGGCCGACTCCTCCTTGAACCAGACCTCGATCAGACGGGTCTGCTCCTTGCAGTCGAGGTCGTCCAGTGCGAGTGCGATCGCGTTCTTGGTGGCGCCGTCACCGTCGGCGAGCCCCTGCTCCACGGCCCGGTACGGGTCGGCGGCCTTGTGGCCCTTGGCCTTCATGCAGGCCGACCAGTCCGTGATCGCCTTGCCGACCGGCTTGTCGGGCCGGGACTCGGACAGGCTCCTCGAGGCGAGCTGAGAGACGAAGCCGGCATCCGACTCGTTGATCTGGAGCTGCTGTTCCGACCAGCTGATACAGCCGCCCTTGTGCAGTTTCTTGCCGTTGTGCTCGGCACGAGCGGGCTCGGTCTTCTCGGACGAGCCGAAGTAGGAACCGTCACCGCCCGTGGGCGCGGCGACCGGCGCCGGCTTGGTGTGACCGGTGAGGACCTCGACCTGGACATCAGGCAGGTCGGGCAGCTCCCGCTCGGTGTGCTCGCGCTGTTCGGGCGGCAGCAGATAGCCGTACTTCTTCGCCTGGGCGCGGTCGGTGATGCCGTAACGACGCTCGATGTGGGCGGAGTTGTTGCTGGCCGGCGGGTTCACGCCAGGGCGCGGCAGGTCGACGGTGAATCCGTACGCGGACATGCAGCGCGTCTGGAGGGTGCGCAGGGCCGTATCGACCGTGACCTGATCCGCGTACGCCGGCATGTAGTCCTCGAGCGGCAGCGCCAAGCCCTTGGCCAGTCCGGAAGCAGGCGTCTGCGCCGGCCAGTTGCTGCGGTCGACAGGTACCTGGCCCCTCGCCGAGTCGGAGGGTGATCCGGACGACGAGCACGCACCAAGAAGGATTGTCGCGAGCATGACAGGTATCGCGACACTCGTCGTTCGCTTGGGGATGTGCACAAACTTTCCTTGTCTACGTGAAGCAACACCACCGCGCGGCATCGACGGCTTGCGGTGTGCCGTCCGGCCCGCGCCTGGATCTCTCACGAGGTCGGACGGCGGCAGGCGGGGCCGGTCTGGTTTCTTGCGTGGGTTACTTCCGCGTCATCCTCGGTCGACGGCTCAGAACTTCGTGCTGCACTTCATCGGGTATTCGTTGCCGACAAAGGCGATGCAGACGCGGTAGTAGTAGCTGGCGCCGCCCAGCATGTTCGACCAGTCCGAGCCGCCCTTGTTGTCGGGGACCCGGATGCTGAGCGAGCGGATCAGCTTGCCGGCCGAGTCGTACTTCTCGATGTAGCCGTACGAGTTGTAGAGCGAGTTCGAAGAGTTGTTCGTGACGCGGACCCAGGCCGCGCTGCACCCTGCCGACCAACGCAGTTCAGCCTTGCGGCTGTTGTTGTCGATGGTTTTCTGGGTGGAGACGCTCGCCGTCTCGCAGCCTGTGGCCCGCGGGCCCTGGTTGTCGCAGCCCGCGCCGCTGCAGCTCGCGGCGTAGGAGGTGCCGGCCAGGGGCACCAGACTCATCCCGACGATCGCCGCCGAGACGGTCGCGGTGCGGGCCAGTGCTTTCTTCATGGGGACTCCGAGTTGAGATCGTGTGCATGCGGACGCCGATGGCGGCGCCCGATCGGACATGGCTGACCGCGGGCGCTGCTTCTAGTTGCAGGGGCGGGCGTTCGCCTTGCGGTCGATGAGTGCCGTGGTGGCGGACTTCGACGTCTTCATGACGGCAATGGCCGTGGCGCAGTACGTGGTCACGTTCATGCGGACCGGGCCGGCGTACTGGCTGAAGGTTCCCTCGTCCGTCACACAGGTGGGGGTCGTCTTGTAGTCGCAGACCTTCACCTTCATGTACTTGGCGGAGCCCGTGTTGTTGTCGAAGATGGCGCAGACGCCGTCACCCGAGGTCTGGTTGTAGACGAACAGGGTGCCCAGGCGCGACGCATCGGGCAGGCGCTCGGCGTAGTAGAGCTGGTAGCTGCTGCCGCAGAGGTTGCCCGTCGCCAGGACCGCCGCGGTCTCCTCCTCGGCGATGGCCCGAGTGGTGTCATCCGCCTTCGCGGAGATCTTCAGCTCCGTCTTCGCGGGAACCTCCCCGGCCGAGGCCTGCGGCGCACTCATGCCGAAGGCTGCGAGAGCCACCACGGCGGCTGCGGCGCGGACGGAGTTCTTCTTGGTGATGGCAAACATTGCCGTTCCCCCTCATGTGCCGCGTGGACGACGGTCCGCGCGTGAGGCCCTGACCGCGTCAGGGAACCTCACGCCCAGCGGACGTTCATCCATGCGGAGTTGATGTGATGCGGGGCAATTTGCCCACGCAACGGCCGTAAGCGGCAGGGGTGTTGGAGTCGCCAACTCTTCCCCACCTGGACGGCTCGTGAATTAGATCATCACGACATCGGCAGGAAGCGGACATTGCCCGGGGCGGGTCATCACAAGTAAGCATCAACAAAATGTTGAAAACATTCCGAAGCGCCGAGCCGTACAACCTTGGCGCCCTCTCGGTTGTCGGAGGGCCTCCCGTCGCTGTTCCCGCCCTCGTTCCGGCATGCCGGAATGTGTGTGCTGGCCCAGGCTGGTTACAGGAGGACCGCACGGACCACGTCAGGGATGAGGGAGCAGCGCGCCATGGGAACCGATGTGTTCCATTCGGAAGTGCCCATGACGGTGAACGGCACGGGGCACAGTCCCGTGGTCGATCACCGCTCGACCCTGCTGGACGTACTGCGGGAGCAATTGGGTCTGACGGGTGCCAAGAAGGGCTGCGATCACGGCCAGTGCGGGGCCTGCACCGTCCTCGTCGATGGTCGCCGCATCAACAGCTGTCTGATGCTGGCCGTCTCCCTCGAGGGGTGCGCCATCACCACCGTCGAAGGGCTGCGGGACGCCGACGGCGAGGGCTTGCACCCTCTGCAGCGTGCCTTCATCGAGCGGGACGCCTTCCAGTGCGGCTACTGCACCCCGGGACAGCTGTGCTCCGCCGTCGGCGCGCTGGCGGAGGCCGAGGCGGGTCACCCCTCGCACGTGACGGGTCCGGACACCGCCACCGACGTCCCCGTACGGCTGACCAAGGACGAGATCCGGGAGCGGCTGAGCGGGAACCTGTGCCGCTGCGGCGCGTACCCGCACATCGTCGAAGCCGTCGAGGACGTCACTCGCGCGGAACTCGACGGCCATGACGGGAGCGGCCATGACGGGAGCGGCCATGGCGCGGATGTCACGCACGACGAGGTCGATGCCCGATGAAACCCTTCCGGTACGTACGCGCCCACAGCGTCGAGGAGGCGACCGTCGCCCACGCCGGACGGGCCACTTCCCGCTACCTGGGCGGCGGGACCAACCTCATCGACCTGATGAAACTGGGCGTCGAACGGCCCGAGACCCTGATCGACGTGAGCCGGCTCGACCTGGACCGCGTCGAGGAGCTCAGGGACGGGTCGGTGCGCCTGGGCGCCACCGTCCGCAACAGCGACCTCGCCGCCCACCCGCTGATCCGCGACCGCTACCCCGTACTGTCCCAGGCGCTGCTCTCCGGGGCTTCCGGCCAGCTGCGCAACGCCGCGACCACGGGCGGCAACCTGCTCCAGCGCACGCGCTGTCCCTACTTCCAGGACGTCGGTAAGCCCTGCAACAAGCGGGAGCCCGGCAGCGGCTGCGGCGCGCGCGAGGGCGTCAGCCGGGACCACGCCGTACTCGGCCACTCCGCGCAGTGTGTGGCCACCCACCCTTCCGACATGGCGGCCGCGCTCGCCGCCCTGGATGCCCAGGTCGAGCTGCGCGGGCCGAAGGGTCCGCGGACGCTGCCCGCCGCCGAATTCCACCGGCTGCCCGGCGACCGCCCGGAGCGGGACACCGAGCTTCACCACGGCGAACTCATCACCGGCGTGCTGCTGCCGCCCTCGACCGCAGGCCTGCCCTCCGCCTACCGCAAGGTGCGCGACCGCGCGTCGTACGCGTTCGCGCTGGCATCCGTCGCCGTGGTGCTCGGCGTCGAGGACTCCGTCGTGAGCACGGTGCGGATCGCCTTCGGCGGGCTGGCGCACCGGCCCTGGCGCGCCCTGCGTGCCGAAGCGGCGCTCTTGGGCCAGGCGCCGACCGACGAGGCCTTTCTGCTGGCCATCGACGCCGAGCTGTCCGAGGCCGAGCCGCTGCGCGACAACGCGTTCAAGGTGCCGCTCGCCCGCAATATCGCCTGCGACCTGCTGCGCCGCCTGGCCGCGGCCCCCGCCACGGCGCACTGAGCGGCCCCCGCCACGGCGCGCTGAGCGGCCTCGCCACAACGAACTGAACCGTCCGATCCGTTTCCAGGGAGAACCTCATGCCGGACACCGTCAGTGCTCTCGGGGCGCCTGCCGAGCGCCGAGAAGGGCCCGACAAGGTGACCGGGACCGCCCACTACGCCGCCGAGTATCTGCCCGAAGGCTGCGCCTATGCCTGGCCCGTGCCCGCCGGCGTGGCGCGCGGCAAGGTCACGGCCGTCGACGACCAGGCGGCTCTCGCGGTGCCCGGGGTCATCAAGGTCCTCAGCCACCTGAACGCGCCGCGCCTGGCCGAACCGGAGGACGCGACCCTCGCCGTGCTGCAGGACGAGCGCGTACCGCACCGAGGCTGGTACGTCGCGCTCGTCGTCGCCGACACCCTGGAGGCGGCGCGCGAGGGCGCCGCGGCCGTCCGCATCGACTACGCCGAGGAAGACCACGACGTCACCCTGCGCACCGACCATCCCGATGCGTACGTCCCCGAGGACAAGGACGGCACGTCGGGGGAGCACGTGCGCGGTGACGCGGAGGCGGCGTTCGAGTCCGCGCCGGTGCGCGTCGACGTCGAATACCGCGTGCCGCCCCTGCACAACCACCCGATGGAGCCGCACGCGGCCACCGCGCAATGGCGGGACGGGCAGCTGACCGTGCACGACGCCAGCCAGGGAGCGACCACCGTCCGCGACGTCTTGGCCGGCCTGTTCGAACTGCCCGCGGAGCGGATCACGGTGGTCTCCGAGCACGTCGGCGGCGGCTTCGGTTCCAAGGGCACACCCCGGCCGCATGTCGTGCTGGCAGCCATGGCCGCCCGGGTCACCGGCAGGCCCGTGAAACTCGCCCTGCCCCGGCGGCAGTTGCCCGCTGTCGTCGGACACCGCTCGCCGACCGTGCACCGGCTGCGGCTCGCGGCACGGGACGACGCCACGCTGCTCTCGGTGATCCATGAGGTGACCGGTTACACCTCCCGAGTCAAGGAGTTCGTGGAGACGGGAGCCGCCGCCACCCGCGTCATGTATCCGTCGCCGCACGCTCGCACCACCCACCGCGTGGTGCCCCTCGATGTGCCGAGCCCTTCCTGGATGCGGGCGCCGGGAGAGGCACCCGGCATGTACGCGCTGGAGTCGGCGATGGACGAACTGGCCGTCGAGCTCGGCGTCGACCCGGTTCACCTGCGGCTGCGCAACGACACCGACACCGAGCCCGACAGTTCGAAACCGTTCAGCAGCCGTCATCTCGCCGAGTGCCTGAGGGAGGGCGCCCGCCGCTTCGGCTGGGCCGAGCGCGATCCGCGTCCCCACTCCAGCGTGCGGGGAACCGTCCTGGTGGGGAGCGGAGTGGCCTCGGCCACCTACCCGGTGAACGCCTCGCCGTCCCAGGCCGTCGCCCACGCCTTCCCTGACGGCAGTTACGTGGTGCGGGTCAACGCCACCGACATCGGTACGGGCGCGCGTACGGTGCTCGCGCAGGTCGCCGCTGACGCGCTGGGCGTGCCGGTGGAGCGGGTGCGCACCGAGATCGGGAGCAGCGACCTGCCGGCCGCGCCGCTGGCCGGCGGATCCTCGGGAACGGCGTCCTGGGGCTGGGCGGTGCACGAGGCCTGCGCGCGCCTTGCCGAGCGGCTCACGGGGTCCCCGGACAAGGAGTTGCCCCCGGAGGGGATCAGCGCCAGGGCCGACACGGCGGGTATCGCCGACGCCGACAGCGACTTCGCGCGGCACGCGTTCGGCGCCCACTTCGCCGAGGTCGGCGTCGACACGGTGACCGGCGAAGTCCGGGTGCGCCGCCTCCTCGGGGTCTACGCCGCCGGACGCATTCTCAACGCCCGCACGGCCCGCTCGCAGTTCGTCGGCGGGATGGTCATGGGACTGGGGATGGCGTTGACGGAGGGCAGCACGATGGATGCCGCCTTCGGCGACTTCACGGAGGCCGACCTCGCCGGTTACCACGTGCCCGCGCATGCCGATGTACCGGTGGTCGAGGCGCACTGGATCGACGAGGAGGACCCTCACCTCAATCCCATGGGGAGCAAAGGGATCGGCGAGATCGGCATCGTCGGAACGGCCGCTGCCATCGGCAACGCGGTGTATCACGCGACGGGCGTGCGGCTGCGGGAACTGCCCCTCACACCGGACCGGGTGCTGACGGCACTGGACGGCGGAGCCTGACCACCTGCGTGCCGCGGCCGGACGGCCGTTCCGGCCGCCCGAGGTCGTCAACGGGCGGACCGCGCCCGGCTCTTGCGTGTCCAGGCCAGCACTTCGTCGGCCGTCCAGGTGGTCACGACGCGCTCCGCGGGCACGCCGCACTCCTCGGCCCGTGCGCAGCCGATGATCTGCCAGTCCAACTGGCCGGGCGCGTGGGCGTCGGTGTCGACGGAGAACAGCACCCCGGCCTCAACTGCCTTGCGCAGCAGGCGCCGTGGCGGGTCGAGCCGTTCGGGTCGGCTGTTGATCTCCACCGCCGTGCCCGCTTCCGCGCACGCGGCGAACACCTCATCCGCGTCGAACTCGGACTCGGGACGGCCGCGTCCGGTGACGAGGCGACCGGTGCAGTGCCCGAGGATGTCGGCGCGGGGGTTGCCGACCGCGCGGACCATACGGCGTGTCATCGCAGCCGCGTCCATGCGCAGCTTGGAGTGGACGGAGACGACCACCACATCGAGCCGGTCGAGCAGTTCGGGCTCCTGGTCCAGGGAGCCGTCCTCCAGGATGTCGCACTCGATGCCGCTGAGCAGCCGGAAGGGCGCCCAGCTCTCGTTCAGCCGGGTGATGACCTCCAGTTGCTCGCGCAGCCGCTGCGGGGAGAGGCCACGGGCGATGGTCAGCCGCGGGGAGTGGTCGGTGAGCACCGCCCATTCGTGCCCGATCTCCCGTGCGGCCCGGCCCATTTCCTCGATGGGGCCCCCGCCGTCGGACCAGTCGGAGTGCAGATGACAGTCGCCACGCAGCAGCGCCCGCAGTTCGGCGCCGCCCTCGGCGATCGGTTCGCGTGACTCCTCTTCGAGCCGCTCCAGATAGCCGGGTACGTCGCCGGCCAGGGCCTCACGGATGACACCGGCGGTCTTGGGGCCGATCCCCTTGAGCGACTCCAGCGACCCGTCGGCGGCGCGGCTCGCGGCTTCGCCCTCGGCGAGACCCCGCACGACGGCGGCCGCCGTACGGAAGGCGCGCACCCGGTAGGTGGGTGCGCGGCCCCGTTCCAGCAGAAAGGCGATCCGTTCCAGCGCCTCCACGGGTTCCATCAGCACCTCCGGCCTCCGGGACTGCGAGCGCGTACGGCCGCTCCGGCACTTTCCAGCGTGGCGCAGGTGCGGGTTCGCGGCACGGCGAACGGTGACGCCGAACTTCCCCGCAGACAGCCAGGCCCTCCAGCGCGCATGGCCGGGTGGGACGCCGACTGGATCTCCTCCTTTGTCCTGGCCGTGGGGAAAGTAGTGAGCGTGCGTGCTGAAGGGCTTCCGGGATCAGACCAACGCCGCTAACTTCCTGAAATGGACCGGTCAACTCTCTGGTGGGCCGGCCGACCACGGCGCGACGGCGCGCGCCGAGCTCTCCCCTGCCCGTCCTGTTCAGGCCTTGACCCCCCAACGGGAGGCACCCGTGCGCATACGCATGCCTGGATCCACGAGAGCACCAAGACATCGCAGACGCCGCCTGCCGGCACTGATCGTGTCGGCGCTGCTCGCCGCCGGCGCCCTGAGCCCGGTCGCGGCGGCCGCAGAGCATGAGCCCTCCGCGGCGGCCGAGGAGTTCCAGCAGGTCACGTTGGCCAAGGGAGTCGCCGAAACCGGTGAGCCCATGACCATGGCCGTACTGCCGGACCGCTCGGTGCTGCACACCTCACGCGACGGCACGCTGCGGCTGACGGACGCCGCGGGAACCACCAAGGTGGCCGGCAAGCTCGACGTGTACAGCCATGACGAAGAAGGCCTGCAAGGCATCGGTATCGACCCCGCCTTCGCCTCGAACCGGTTCGTCTTCCTGTACTACGCACCAAAGTTGACCACTCCGGCGGGCGACGCCCCGGCCGAGGGATCGGCGGCGGACTTCGCGCCGTTCGACGGCGTGAACCGGCTGTCGCGCTTCGTCCTCAAACAAGACGGCACGCTCGACCTGGCCAGTGAGAAGAAGATCCTCGACGTGCCCGCCTCGCGCGGCATCTGCTGTCACGTCGGCGGCGACATCGACTTCGACAAGGCCGGCAACCTCTACCTGTCGACGGGCGACGACACCAACCCGTTCGCCTCCGACGGCTACACGCCGATCGACGAACGCGCCAACCGCAACCCCGCCTACGACGCCCAGCGCAGCGCCGGCAACACCAACGACCTGCGCGGCAAGATCCTGCGCATCAAGGTCAACGCGGACGGCACGTACTCCGCGCCGGCCGGCAACCTCTTCGCACCGGGCACCGCGAAGACACGGTCCGAGATCTATGCGATGGGCTTTCGCAACCCGTTCCGGATGAGCGTCGACAAGACCACCGGCATCGTCTACGTCGGGGACTACGGCCCCGACTCGGGAACCGCGAGCGCCACCCGCGGCCCCGCGGGCCAGGTGGAGTTCGCCCGCGTCACCAAGGCCGGCAACTTCGGCTGGCCGTACTGCACCGGCAAGAACGACGCCTACGTGGACTACAACTTCGCCACCGGTACCTCCGGCGCCAAGTTCGAGTGCGCCGCGCCGAAGAACACCTCGCCGCGCAACACCGGCCTGACCGACCTGCCGCCGGCGCAGGCCGCCTGGATTCCGTACGACGGCGGCTCGGTACCCGAGTTCGGTTCCGGATCCGAGTCGCCGATGGGCGGGCCCGTCTACCGCTACGACGCGGCCTCGACCTCGGACGTGAAGTTCCCCGAGAGCTACGACGGGGATTTCTTCGCCGGAGAGTTCGGCCGCCGATGGATCAAGCGGATCGAGCAGGCGGCCGATGGAACCGTGCAGTCCATCAACGCCTTCCCCTGGGCCGGCACGCAGGTGATGGACATGGCCTTCGGGCCTGACGGCGCGCTGTACGTCCTCGACTACGGCACCGGCTACTTCAACGGTGACGCCAACTCGGCCCTGTACCGCATCGAGCACGTCACCGGCGGCCACGCCCCGGTGGCACAGGCCAAGGCGAACGTGACCTCGGGCAAGGCGCCGCTCGCGGTGGCCTTCTCCTCCGCGGGTACGTCCGACGCCGACGGCGACGCGCTGACGTACGCATGGACCTTCGGCGACGGCGCGACCTCCACGGCCGCCAACCCCTCGCACACCTACACCGCCAACGGCCAGTACACGGCGACGCTCAAAGTGACGGACACGACCGGCAAGTCGGCGACCGCGTCGGTGCAGATCACCGTCGGCAACACGGCTCCCACGGTCCGCGTCGACCTGCCCCTGGACGGGGCGATCCACGACTTCGGCGCGGCGATCCCGTTCAAGGTGACGGTGACCGATCCCGAGGACGGCACGATCGACTGCTCCAAGGTCAAGGTCACCTTCATCGTCGGCCACGACAGCCACGGCCACCCGCAGACCTCGACCACCGGCTGCACGGGCACGCTGCAGACCCTGGCCGACGGTGAACACGACCCGAACGCGAACATCTTCGGGGTCATCGACGCCGAATACACCGACAAGGGAGCGAACGGCCAGCCCGCACTGACCACCCACGACCAGCACGTCATCCAGCCCAGTCACCGCCAGGGCGAGCACTACTCGTCGTCCTCGGGCGTCCAGGTCGTCAGCCACACCCCGGCACACGGCGGAAAGACCGTCGGCTACATCGAGAACGGCGACTGGATCTCCTTCACGCCGTACGCGCTGTCCAACGCCACCAAGTTCACGGCGCGGGTGTCCTCGGGCGGCACCGGCGGCACCATCGAGATCCGGGCGGGATCGACCACGGGCACGCTGCTCGGCACGGCGACCGTGCCGGTGACCGGCGGCTGGGAGACCTTCCAGGACGTCACGGCCGATCTGAGCAACCAACCGGCCGCATCCACGAGTCTGTACCTCGTCTTCAAGGGCGCCACCGGCTCCCTGTTCGACGTGGACGAGTTCTCCTTCACCACCGGCACCCCCACCGCGCGCACAGGTCTCGTCAAGGGCGTGAACGGCAAGTGCCTGGATGTGCGGGGCGGGGCGAGTGCGGACGGAACGCAGATACAGATCTACACCTGCAACACCTCTGCCGCGCAGCAGTGGACCGTTGCCACGGACCAGACCCTGCGAGCTCTGGGCAAGTGCCTCGACGTCTCCGGTGGCGGCAGCGCGGACGGAACGAAGATCCAGCTGTACACGTGCAACGGCTCCGGGGCACAGAAGTGGGCCGCGCAGTCCAACGGCACGATCCGCAACCCTCAGTCGGCGAAGTGCCTCGATGCGTCGGGCAGTACGTGGAACGACAGCACACCGGTCCATCTGTGGACCTGCCACACCGGCGCCAACCAGAAGTGGACCCTGCCGTAACGGGATGGAGGTGCAACGCATCATGCGTACAAGACTCTTCACACGCTCAGGCCCGAGAACGCTGCTCGGCCTTCTCGCGGGCGCGGCCCTGCTGCTGAGCCCGCAGGCCGTGGCGCAGACCGCCGAACGGACGGCTCCGGCCGCCCCGCAGCAAGCGCGCATTGCCGCCGACCCGGCGTACAAGGTGCTCGTCTTCTCCAAGACGGCGGGCTTCAGGCACTCCTCGATCGATGAGGGCCTCACGGCCCTGCGCTCACTCGGCGCCGCGAACAACTTCACCGTCGACGCCACGGAGAACGCCGCGGCCTTCACCACGGCCAACCTCGGCCAGTACAAGGCTGTCGTGTTCCTCTCCACGACAGGCGACGTCCTCGACGGCGCGCAGCAGACCGCGTTCGAGGGCTACATCAAGGGCGGCGGCGGTTACGTGGGCATCCACGCGGCCGCCGACACCGAGTACGACTGGCCCTTCTACGCGGGCCTTGCCGGGGCACTGTTCCAGTCACATCCGGCCATTCAGCCGGCGACGGTCAAGGTCGAGGACCGCGCGCACGACGCCACGGCCCATCTGCCGGCGGCCTGGCAGCGCACCGACGAGTGGTACAACTACCGCTCCAATCCCCGGACATCGGCCCGCGTCCTGGCCTCGCTCGACGAGTCCAGCTACTCGGGCGGCAGCATGTCCGGCGACCATCCGATCGCCTGGTGCAAGGACTACCAGGGCGGGCGGGCGTTCTACACCGGAGGCGGCCACACCGAAGGCTCCTATACGGAGGCGGCGTTCACCCGGCACCTCCTCGGCGGCATCCGGTGGGCGGCCGGGATGACCGAGGCGGACTGCCGGCCGGAGACCGGCTACTCGTCCCTGTTCAACGGCTCCTCCACCACCGGCTGGAAGCAGGCGGGACCCGGCGGCTTCACCCTGGCCGACGGAACACTCACCTCGTACGACGGTCTCGGCATGCTCTGGTACAACGCGAAGGAATTCACCGGCGACTACTCGCTCAAGCTCGACTGGCGCATGCCCGGCGACGACAACTCCGGTGTCTTCGTGGGCTTCCCCGCCTCCGACGATCCCTGGTCGGCGGTGAACAACGGCTACGAGATCCAGATCGACGCGACGGACACCGCGGACCGCACCACGGGGTCGGTGTACGGCTTCAAGTCGGCCGACCTCGCGGCACGCGACGCGGCGTTGAACCCGCCGGGGGAGTGGAACACCTACGAACTCCGCGTCACCGGTGAGCGTCTGGAGATCTTCCTCAACGGCCGGAAGATCAACGACTTCACCAACACGGATCCCGCCCGCAGCCTCAAGCAGGGCCACATCGGCCTCCAGAACCACGGCAGCGGTGACGACGTCGCGTTCCGCAACATCCGCATCAAGCAGACAGGAACCCCTGATCCGACGCCGCGTACGGGCGCGGTGAAAGGGGTGAACGGCAAGTGCCTGGATGTGCGGGGCGGGGCGAGTGCGGACGGAACGCAGATCCAGATCTACACCTGCAACACCTCCGCGGCGCAGCAGTGGACGGCAGCCGCGGACCAGACGCTGCGGGCGTTGGGCAAGTGCCTTGATGTGTCGGGTGGTGGCAGCGCGGACGGAACGAAGATCCAGCTGTATACGTGCAATGGCTCGGGTGCGCAGAAGTGGGCGCCGCAGTCCGACGGCACGATCCGCAATCCGCAGTCGGCGAAGTGCCTGGATGCCTCCGGTGGTACGTGGAACGACAGTACGCCCGTCCACCTGTGGAGCTGCCACACCGGCCCCAACCAGAAATGGACCCTGCCCTGACGAAAGGAATGAAACGTGACGGGCGCGCCACAGGGGCACACACCTTGTGGCGCGCTTCGTCGTGGCCCGCTCGCCGGCGGGACGGCGAAGAAGCCGCGCGGGTTCAACTCGACGTCGCTGTTCGAACCCCAAAGGCGACCAGCACGGCTCCCGCCAGACGGCTCATCCCGCGGCGGAACCGAGGTGTGTCGATTGCCGTGCGTGCGGTGGCGACCACGGACGTCCAGAACAGCAGCCACACCAGGACGATGGCGATATGTGCGACCGCAAGCATGACGATCTGCGGTGTGATGGGGCGGCCGGAGGTCAGGAACTGCGGCGCCAGGGTGAGGTACACCGACGCAGCCTTCGGGTTGAGCACGTTGGACCACATCCCCTGGCCGAAGCCCCCGAGTTGGGCCCACGGCAGGCGCCAACGCCTGCGTGTCGTTGCTTCGACGCCTCGACGCGCCGAGCGCCAGGTGGTCCAGCCCAACCAGATGAGATAGATGCCGCCCAGGAACTTCAGCACCGTCAGCGCCCGAGCCGACGAGCTGACGAGGGCAGACAGGCCGACCGCGGCAAACGCCGCGTGAACCAAGAGCCCGCACGCCGAGCCAAACGCCGCGCGCACCCCGTCGGACCGCGACCCGGCGATGACCTGCTGCGTGACCAGCGTGAAGCTCGTGCCGGGAATCAACGTCAGAGGTGTGACCGCGGCCACGAAGCCGAGCACCAAATGCCACTCCACACCACGAGCCTACGCAACGGGAGTGCGCCGAACCTCGGTTTCCTCGCGCCCAGTTCAAGGCAAGCCAGGCCAGAACGAACGCCGCCCCGCAGCAACCTGAAGATCAGGTACGGGACAGGACTCAAGGGTGCCGGCCCTGGAGATCGCTTCCAGTTTTCAGGTAGATCGTTTACCGTTCTGCGGCAGATTTCTGGCGGACAGGGTGAGGCGGCGCCGCACGAGGTCGACCTCGACGATCCGTACGGTGATCTCTTCGCCCTCGCTCACGATCTGGCCGGGGTGCTCGACGGGCTCGTCGCGGAAGGTGTTGTGCACGAGGCCCTCGACACCGTCGGCGATACGGACGAAGGCTCCGAACGGAATCAGCTTGGTGACCTGCCCGGTCGTGACCATGCCTGTCTGGTCCGCGAAGGCAACGAGCGGGTCCTCTTGGAGAGCTTTCAGCGACAGCTGAACCTGTCCACGCCGGGTGTTGATGCCGATGATCTCGCCGACGACCCGCTGTCCAGCTGTGACGGCGTCTGCGGGATGGTCGATGCGCAGCCAGCTCAGTTCGGGGCCCCTGATGAACCCGGTGCACTGATTGGCCGGTTCGCTGTCGAGGTTCACGAAGACACCGAAGTTGTGGACGCTCTGTACTTGCCCCTCGTGTCTTGCACCGCGCCGAAGGCCGAGAAGGAACGCTCGCAGAGACGGGTCCTCACACGCTGAAGCGGAGGCCCAGACGCACTGCTGCTGCCAGTCGACGGCTATCACCTCGAAGGTGAGCCGCTGCCCGACGCTCACGGCTTCGGACGGATGCCCGATGGCCTTGAGAGTCAGATCGCCAAGAGGGATACGTCCCAGCGCATTCCCCGGACCGGAGAACCCGTCCAGTTCGACGAGTGCCTCCTGGTCCTCGACGCTGATGACGCGGCCGGTGCGGACTTCGCCGCCCCGCAGCGTGTTGAGAAAGTTCTTCAGTGCCTCGCTCGATTGGGGTTCGGTCACGCTCGTGACCCTACGACGCAGAGACCGCCCAGCGGTAAGGCCATTGCGGGCGCGAGTAGTTCGTCGGCGAAGGAGTGCGGACGCGAGGCGAGCGAGCGTGGCCGTCTGGGAACACTTGGAGCGACGCAGATCTCGAAGACATGGGGTGGCATGACGCCAACATCCACGGCTTGTCCGTGCAGCCGGCCAACGACATCCGGCCGCGTCTTCTCCTCGACCTCGACTTCAGGGATCTTGCCCTGGACTTGGAGGTCGACAGGGTGCACCGGCTGGTGGCGGACGATGAACGCCCGAACTTTGCACACTGCCCGCTCTGGCACATCGAAGGCCATGCGTTTGACTTGAAGTTCCGGGCCTCGGGCTTCCATCAGTACTTCCGGCAGACTCCGAAGCTCGTATCCCGGCAGGCATTGCCCCATGCCGCCCGCGGGGGTTGCGCCTTCACCGAACTCGGCTTCAGCTGACCGGTGACCTTCTGAGGCATGTGCCGACCGAGGTGGGCCAGGTCACCGATCGCCACCGCCCCGCTGCCGCCAGCGCGAGGTGCGCGATTCCATGGTGAGCCACACCCTTCAGCGTTCAAGGATGTGAGTGGCGTTTACGTCACGGCACTTGACGCGTCCGCGACAGGCCCTTAACTTCCCGAACGGTAAGCGCTTTCCCCTGCTGCTGCGGCGCACGGTCGGCCCGTCGGCGCGTTCCCGCGTGTTCACGTGCCCGAACAGCGACCCCGCAGCCAGGACCCGCAACATCCGGCATTCGACGGCGAATTGGGGAGAGACATGGCACGAGCAAGAACGCGGGGCATCAGAGCGGTTTGGGCGACGACGGCGGTCGCGGCCGTCGCCGCCGGCGCGCTGGCGGTGATGCCGCAGGCGTCAGCCGCGGCCACCGGCGGGGTCACCGGATTCGCGACCCAGAACGGCGGGACCACGGGTGGCGCCGGCGGCCAGACCGTACGGGCGACCACCGGGACCCAGATCCACGCCGCGCTGTGCGGTCGGGCGAGCAGCAGTACGCCGATCACGATCCAGGTCGAGGGCACCATCGACCACGCCAACACCGCCAAGGTGTCCGGCACGAGCTGCAACACCGCCGACGGCGTGATCGAACTCAAGCAGATCAGCAACGTCACGCTCGTCGGGGTCGGCAGCGGAGCCGTCTTCGACCAACTGGGCATTCACATCCGCGAGTCCAGCAACATCATCATCCAGAACGTGACGGTCAAGAACGTCAAGAAGTCCGGCTCGCCCACCTCCAACGGCGGCGACGCCATCGGCATGGAGAGCGGCGTACGCAACGTCTGGGTCGACCACGTGACCCTGGAGGCCTCGGGCGGCGAATCCGAGGGCTACGACGGTCTGTTCGACATGAAGGACAACACCCAGTACGTGACCCTGTCGTACAGCATCCTGCGCAACTCGGGCCGCGGCGGCCTCATCGGGTCCAGCGAGACCGAGGTCTCCAACAGCTACATCACGTACCACCACAACCGGTACGAGAACCTCGACTCCCGCGTCCCCCTGCTCCGCGGCGGCACCGCCCACATCTACAACAACCACTACGCGGGCGTGAACGACTCCGGTATCAACTCCCGCGCCGGCGGCAAGGCCAAGGTGGACAGCAACTACTTCGAGGACTCCAAGGACGTCCTCGGCACCTTCTACACCACCACGACCGGCTACTGGCAGGTCAGCGGCAACATCTTCGACAACGTGACCTGGTCGCCCGCGAGTTCGGACTACAAGCCGGCCGGCCCGAACCCGCAGTCCAACACCAGCATCAGCATCCCGTACGCCTACACCCTCGACAACGCGAGCTGCGTCCCCGACGTCGTCAGCCGCACCGCGGGCGCCGGCAAGGGCCTGCAGGTCTCGGACGGCAGCTGCACGCCGACCACGCCGTCCCCCGACCCGACGACCCCGCCGACCGGCCCGGACCCGACGACCCCGCCGCCGAGCCCGGACCCGACGACCCCGCCGAGCGGCACGAACCTCAGCATCGGTGCCGGCTCCGACGGAACCAGCAAGGGCGACGGGACCAGCTACGGCAACGTGCGCGACGGCAATATGAGTACGTACTGGTCGCCGGCCGGCGCCACCGGATCCATCTCCATCAAGTGGGGCTCGCCCACCGCCGTCGCGAAACTCAACATCCGCGAGGCGGCCGGAGCGACCGGACGCATCGGGTCCTGGCGGGTCCTCAACGCCGACACCGGCGCCGTGCTGGCCACCGGAACCGGTGCGGGCGTCATCACCGTCCCCAAGACCACCCTCGGCAAAATCACCTTCGAGATCACAGGCTCCATCGCCACACCCAGGATCGCCGAGTTCGAGACGTACGCCGGGTAGTTCCGGCGCGGGGTATGCGGGGGAGCACCAGTGAGACGCGCGCCCGGGCATCTCCGGTGATTCGCCCGAGATGTCCGCGCCCGTGCGCCCACACCCCTCGATCTCTTGTCCTGCGCCGCCCCGTCCGTCCGGACGCCGGGCGGCGCAGGAAGGAAACGAGTGATGCGGCAAGGGGCGGTCAAGCACGGGCACAGGGCGGGCCGGGGGCTGCGTATGGCGGCCTGGGTGCTGGTGCCGATCGGATTGGTGCTGATCGCGGGACTCGCGTACGCGCGCATGCAGTTCCAAGGCGTGACCGTCAACAGCGATGCCATGAACCCGACCTACCGTCAGGGCGACACCCTCGTCGTCGAGGAGGTCGACCCACACGACATCCGCAGAGGCGACGTCCTGCTGATCGACGTGCCCGGACGCGGCTACGGAGGACGGACGCTGCAGCGGGTGGTCGGCGTCGGCGGTGACCACGTGACCTGCCGCGAGGGCGGCCAGGTCGTCTTGAACGGCAAGCCCGTCGACGAGCCGTACGTGAACCTGGGCGAGCCGTGCATGGGGCCGCCCTTCGAGGCCACAGTTCCGCAAGGGCGGCTGTTTCTGCTCGGTGACAACCGGGGCAATGCGCGCGACTCGCGGGAGTTCCTCGACGAGCAGGCGGGCAGCGTCGCCTTCGAGGCGGTGCGCGGGCGGGCGACCGACAGCCGCGTCGCCGCGGCCGGCCCGGTCGCGGCGGGCATCGGCGGGATCGTGACCTTGCTGGTCGGGATCGGGCTGGGAATCGGCGGGTACGTGACGGGCCGACGCGCCCAGACACCCGCGCCGACGTGGCACACCCACTGAGCCGGACACGTGCGGGCTGCAGCCCTGATCCGGCTCTGCGCGCGGGCCGCAGCGTCGTCCCGGCTCTGCGCGCGGGCCGCAGCCCCATCCCGGCTCTGCGTACGGCTTCCTGAGCGAAGCCGGCGTCGGCGTCCGCGAGCAAGGGACGCGCCGACCATGCTGGTGGGGGCGCCAGTTGAGGCGTGACCGCGGGACGTACTGTTGCCGCATGTCGATATCCGTTGGTCTCACTCTCGATGTTTCCGGACTGCAGCCCGGAGAGCAGACCGCCCGTGTCACACAGGCGTTGACCGAGTTCCTCGTCGAGCACGACCTGGACAGGGACGTGTCGGTGGACACGAAGCCGGATCCGGGCTGCGTCTCCGCATGGACCGAATTCCCCATCATCGTGACGCGCTTCGGCGCCTGGTCCGACAAGCTCGAGCAGTCCTGGCGGGACACGCTGCACGCGATCGCGCCCAGCGCCCAGTTCGACCTGCGGTGGAGCTTCGAGGACGACGACGAGGAGTACTAGCCCCCACCGTGAGGAGTACTAGCCCCCACCGTCCACCACGCCGACCCGTTCACCCCGCAGATCCGGCACGCCGCCTCCACCGGGAGGGACTGCGACCGGATCCCTGTCCTCGGCGGCACACAGGACGGTAGCGTGCCCGGCAATGGACGAAGATCAGCGCAGCGCCGCGTGGGCCATGTACCTCGCTCTGCATCACCTGGCCTCCGGGGCGATCTTGGCCATGCCCCTGGACACGATGGTGACGCGGGACCGCATGGTCGCGGGCGATCTCGACCACGCACTGAGCATCCTGAACCAAGTCGGCCCCACAGCCGCCGAGCTCGCGCCCGCGCTTGTCGAACGAGTCCGTCGGCAGGTGACCGGCTGGGAGACGGCCGGCCCCGATCGGCTGCGCGAGTTGCTCGATGCACTGCAGGAGCTGTCCGAACTGACGGGCGCGAGCCTGCCGTTGCCGCTTCCGCCGGGCCTGAGCTGACGGCGAGGAACTTGCCGACCGAGTCGGGCGGCTGCCTGCCGGTGATGGTGCGCCGTGGCGCGAGGCCCATCACCGACGAGTGGGATGGGCGCGTCAGTCGCCGCCGCATCCGCCGCAACTGCTGCAGGAATCCACGTCGACGCTGTCGGCCCAGGAGCCGCCCTGGCTCCGACTGCGCGCGCGGCCCCGTGGTTGAGGGGGCGGTGGCTTCGGCCGCTCCCTGGCTCGGGTTATCGCCCGTCGCGTGTCATCGGGCAGGGCCGCACGTGTGCTCTCCGCCCTGTCCTTGCAGAACGCGTCGAGAGCCTTCCAGCGGCGGCGCTTCTCCGACGGCCACAGGCAGGCCGGCCCCCACTGAACCGCCCAGGCCGCCATGCAGACGTAGAGCCAGACCGTTCTGTCGGCCTCGGGATGGAACGGCACGGGCGCTTCGGCCGCAGTGGCGCTGACACCCATGCCGATCGCGGTCACCATCGTGGTGGCCAGCATCAGGGTCTGACTCTTGCCGGATGCCGTCATACGCAGCCGGGGTGCCCCGGACTCGACCAGTTCCCGGAACCGGGCGTAGCGGGCCTCGTCCACGATCTCGTACAGCTTGGTCGTTGTGCTGGCCGGCGTCCTGTGGATCTCCTCGGCCAGGGCGCGCAGGGCAGGGTCCCTCTGCTCCCTGCCGCGACGGGTGGGCCGCAACTCGCCGCCGTAGGAAGTCCTCACCACATCGTCGTCGAGGAGTATGCAGACCGCGGTCTCCGCGGCCTCGGCCATGCCGCCGAGCAGGAACGAGGCCCGCACCGGGTGGAGTTCGCCGGCGATGAGGCTCGCCACGGTCCGGCGCGCCTCCCTGTCGCGGAACCAGCAGTACGCTCCGCGCAGCGCGTTGCACGCGGCGAAGACCAGCAGCCAGAAGGCCACGATCCCCTCGCTGTCGGTCAGCCACCAGCCCACCGTCCGCCCCCCCCCGCCCCTTGGGATCGGTTCTTCGGTCCTCGTGAGCCTCAGGGTGCGAGGCGTTGCATCACATCGCAGCCGAGGGTGAGTGTTTCGGCCAGCTGCTGTGTGCTGGTGCCGGGCACGGCGCTCATGCTGAGCCGTACCGGCCACGCCTTCTCCAGCCAGTACTTCGCCACGGCCTTGCCGTCCGCTCCGTAGGCCGTGAGCGTGCAGCCTTTGCGTCCGACAGGACTGCCGCTGATCGCCGCCTGGTGCCACGATCACAACTCGAGCGATGGGCTCCACCCGCGCAGCAGCACCACCCGTGGCCGCGGAGAGCCGGCTACCGGCTTTCCGGTGGCGTCGAGCATGGCCTCGGCCGAACTCAGCTCGCTCAACTGCCCGAACGACGCGACCTCCACGCCGTCGATGGCGAGCGTGAACCGGCTCGCGGTCAGCGCCCCGTCGAAAGCCCCCATGCCGCCCCCTCCCACAGGCCGCCGACCAGGAACCGGCAGCTCGCCCAGGAGGCTAGGACCGCCTGCGACGGCTGTCGAGTGCCCACGGAAGCTCAGAAGAACGAATCACGGGTTCCGCTGCTGTCGCATCCGCGGCGGCGGGTCTCGGCCGCGACCGCTCCCATTTATGTGAGCGCTGTTATATTAGCGCTGTGACATCTTCAGATCCCACAGCGGTCCCCGATCCCTGGCACGCCCTGCACGAGCTGCTGGCAGCCATGGACGCCGAGATCGAGAAGGTCTACGTCGAGCGCGGAATCGAGGGCGTACGTCCTCGATTCGCCTATCCGCTGATCCGGCTCGCCCATACCGGACCGCTGACCATCCGCGAGCTGGCGAAATCCCTGGGCCGTACACACTCCGCGATCAGCCAGACCATCGCCGCCATGCGCAAGGAGGGCCTGGTCACCTCCGAGCCGGGGCCCGATGCCCGAACCCGGCGCATCGACCTGTCCGAGCGCGGCCGGTCACTGGTGCCGTTTCTGGAAGCCGAGTGGCGTGCCACCCACGAGACGGTCGCCGGATTGGACAGTGAGATCCCGTATGCCATGACCGCCGTCGTCGAGGAGGTGCGGCGGGCACTGGAACGCCGGTCGATGCGGCAGCGGATCCTTGACCACCTGGTGGAGCCGCCGCGATGACCGGGCGGATACGGTTCCTCGACACCCGCCCCTTGCGGCGCAGCCGACCGTTTCGCGACCTCTGGATCGGCACCTCCGCCTCTCAACTCGGCGGACAGATAGCCACCGTGGCAGTGCTGGCCCAGGTCTGGGACCTGACCGGCAGCCCGGTCGGTACGGGCGCCATCGGTCTCGCCACCGGCCTGCCCATGGTGCTGTTCGGGCTGCTCGGCGGCACGTTGGCCGACACCTTCGACCGCCGTGCGGTGGTGCGGGTCACCACAGCCGGCCAATTGGTGGCCGCCGCAGGACTGTGTGCCCAGGCCATGGCGGGCAACCGCAGTGTGATCCTGCTGCTCACCCTGGTTGCCGTGGCAACGAGCTGCAGCGCGCTCGGCGCCCCTGCCCGGCGCATCCTCCCCGTCCGGTTGTTGCCGAGCGATCAGGTCGCGGCCGGTCTCGCGCTGATGAACGTCTCCTTCCAGGCAGCGATGCTGGCCGGACCCGCGATGGCCGGCCTGATCATTGCCCGCTGGGAGCTCCCGGCCGCATACGCCGCCCAAGCCATAGCCACCGCGGTCGCGGCGCTCTCGTTGATTCGCCTGCCCGCCATGCGGCCGGAAGGCGCCGATACGGGTGTCAGGCGCCGGGCGGAGCGTGGCGGTTGGCGGGTCCTGCGCCGCCCGACGCTGTGGGGCTCGATGGCCACCGACCTGTCCGCAACGCTCCTCGCCATGCCGATCGCGCTCTTCCCGCTCATCAACGAGCTCCGCTTCGGCGGGAACCCGCAGACCCTCGGCCTCTTCCTCTCGGCCGTCGCGGTCGGGGGAATCACGGCCGGTCTGCTCTCCGGCACGGTCACACGCTGGCGCCGCAGCGGCCTGGTCCAGCTGTCCGCTGCCGCCGTCTGGGGCCTGGCGCTGGCCTGCTTCGGCTTGGCGGGACCCTTGTGGCTGGCGCTCGTCTGCCTGGCCGTTGCGGGCGCTGCCGACACCGTTTCAGTGATCACCCGTGGCGCCCTGATTCAACTGGAGACCCCGGACGCCTTTCGGGGGCGGGTCTCTTCGGCGGAACACGTCATCGGTGTCGCGGGCCCCGAACTCGGCAACTTCCGAGGCGGCCTGTTGGCTTCGGCCACCTCCGCCTCCTTCTCGCTCGTCTTCGGCGGACTGTCCGCCGTCCTTGCCATCGCCGCCGTCGCCGTGACCAACGCCCCCCTTCGTGCCTACCGCACACCATCTCCTGCCGCGAAGCCGACCACCCCTCAAGTCGCCGAAGCGGCAGCGGCCCCGGGCTAGGCCCCGGGCTAGGGGGCGCCGCCTTGTTTGGGGTCATTCCTCATGGGTCCAAAGCCCCGTCTTGTGGCGGCTTGTGTCACTCGTGGTCAGCGGTCAGTCTCTTCGCCTGGGGCGACGAGCCGCACGAAGTTCTCGATCTCCGTGGGGTCCTCGGGCATCCCTCCGCGTTCCATGACAATGGGCTTCATGAAGCCGCTGGCAAAGACGTGCCAGGCGAGGACGGGTTCGGTGTTGCTGCCGGCTGCGTCCTCTGCGAAGAGCGCGGTCCAGCCTCCGCCGGGCAGGGCGGCGATGACGGGCGCTTCCTCATCCAGCTGGAGTCCCGCGAAGTTGCTGTCCTTGTTGGCTCGCACGAGCCGGCCCTTCTTGGTGTCGGCCACGAGGGCGTACCCCGTGTCGTCCCACGCCACGATGGGCCTCGTCTCGTAGTGGGTGCCCTGTTCGGTCTCGACCTTGTATCGGGCGATGTAGACCTCGGTGGCGGGGATCACTGGCGCTCCTTCGTCTGATGCCGGCTGAGGAGCGTACTGGTGTGCCTGGGCTCCCGGCACGGGAACAGTCCCATCGGCTGGATCACGCCGCATTTGTTCGGCGAGCGTGCCGAGATCTGGCAGGTCGAGCGGCTTGCCGGGAACACCAGCTCCTGCCGGTGCTGTTGCATGAGCCGAGGGGCCGGTGCGGCTTGGGCGGGAACACGGAGACCGGACGGTCGCCGTCCGCCGGGACCCGGACATCGGGATCGGTACGCCCGCCGCACCCTCCCACCAAGACGTAACAACTGCTGGAGGACTTGTTTCATGACTGGCCGGCCTTTGACGCTCATGGCAGTGCACGCCCACCCCGACGACGAGGCCACCGGAACGGGAGGAATCCTCGCGCGGTACGCGGCGGAAGGCATCCGCACGGTTCTCGTCACCTGTACCGACGGCGGTTGCGGCGACGGACCGGGAGGGGTCAAGCCGGGCGATCCCGGGCACGATCCGGCCGCCGTCGCCTCGATGCGCCGTCAAGAACTCGAGGCAAGCTGCGAGGTCCTGAAGGTCAGCGATCTCGAGATGCTCGACTATGCGGACTCCGGAATGGTGGGCTGGCCCAGCAACGACGCGCCCGGATCCTTCTGGCAGACCCCCGTGGAGGAAGGCGCCGCGCGACTCGCGGAACTCATGCGGCACTACCAGCCCGATGTGGTCGTCACCTACGACGAGAACGGCTTCTACGGTCACCCCGACCACATCCAGGCCCACCGCATCACGATGGCGGCGCTGGAGATGACCCCGCTGACACCGAAGGTGTACTGGACGACGATGCCCCGCTCCGGGATGCAGCGGTTCGGCGAGATCATGCGCGAGCTGGACCCCGACATGCCCGAGCCGGATCCGGCCGAGGCCGCCGCGATGGCCGAGATCGGGCTGCCCGACGATGAGATCACCACGTGGGTGGACACGACCGCCTACAGCGGTCAGAAGTTCGATGCACTGGCCGCACACGCCAGTCAGGGCGAGAACATCTTCTTCCTCAAGATGGGCAAGGAGAAGTTCGGCGACTTGATGGGCATGGAGACCTTCGTCCGCGTCAAGGACGCCACGGGCGCGAGCGCACCCGAGGACGACCTCTTCGCCGGTCTGCGCTGATCGGCCCGGCCGTGGGCCGGGCCGGATACCTTGCCTGCCTCGCCAGCGGTCCGGTCACGTGCGGAAGAGCGGGGTGAACGCGGACGGCGTGGCGTGCGGCCGTCCGCGTGGTCGGGTCCCTCGGCAGCCGCTCAGTACTGCTCGGTTTCGACGAATCCGGCGTCCGCGTCATCGGCGGCGCCGAAGGCATCGGCTGCGGTGGTGGGGTCGAATCCGGGCGGGCTGTCCTTGAGGCCCATGCCCATGCCGGCGAGCTTGGCCTTGAC
>NZ_JAEIMH010000074.1:0-45450 GCF_016464295.1 Streptomyces sp. N35
CCGCCCTGACCTCGGGCGCCACCGTCGAGATCGTGCGGGACGTCCTCGAACTCGCCGAGCGGGACAGCTGGTCGGGCACCACGATCAGTGCGGTTCCCGCGGTGTTCACCGCACTCCTGGACCAGATCGGCACCCAGGGCCGCCAACTCGACGTGGACACTGTGGTCTTCGCGGGCGAAGCGCTCTCCTCGGACCTGGTCCGCAGGGTGCGCAAGGAACTGCCCGGCACTCGCGTGATGAACGCCTACGGGCAGACCGAGAGCTTCTATGCCTCCACGTTCACGGCGCCGCACGACTGGACCGGCACCGGAGCCGTGCCGGTGGGCACGCCGCTGGCGAACATGCGGGCCCATGTCCTCGGCCCGGAGCTGGCTCCGCTGCCGCCGGGCGTGGTCGGCGAACTGTATGTGGCCGGTCTGGTGGCACGCGGTTACCACGGCAACAGCGCGGCCACGGCCGAACGTTTCGTGGCCAGCCCGTTCGGACCGCCCGGCACGCGGATGTACCGCACCGGCGACCTGGCCCGCTGGGACGCCGACGGCCAGCTCGTCTACGAGGGCCGCGCGGACAACCAGGTCAAGGTGAACGGCATCCGGGTGGAGCCGACCGAGATCGAGGCGGTGCTGGCCCAGCATCCCGCCGTCAGCCGGGCCGTGGTCGCCGTCGTCGAGGACTCCACCGGTACCAAGCGGCTCGTCGGCTACGTGGCGCAGGCGGCCGCCGGGGACGGCGCAACGGACATCAACGCCGGCGCGACCGTGGCGGACCTGCGGCGCTTCGCGGCCAAACGACTGCCCCAGTACATGGTGCCCGCCCAGCTGATCACCCTGGACCGGCTGCCGCTCACGGCGAACGGCAAACTGGACCGGGCGGCTCTGCCGGTGCCGGAGTTCACCGGGGGCGAGTACCGCGCTCCGCGCAACGACACCGAACGCATCCTCGCCGAGGTCTACGCGGATGTCCTCGGGGCCGCCGAGATCGGCATCGACGACGACTTCTTCGCCGGCGGCGGCGACAGCATCCGCTCCATCCAGGTCGTCGCCCGCGCGAAGTCCCGCGGTGTCACGGTCACGACCCGCGAGATCTTCGAGCAGCGCACCGTGCTCCGTCTCGCCGAGCTCGTCGCCGAGCGGGCGGACGAGGAACGGGTGGTCCTTGCCGAGCTGCCGGGCCGCGGTGTCGGCTGGGCCCCCTTGCCGCCGACCGCCGCGCACATCCTGCAACTGGGCGGCGGGATCGGCCGGTTCTGCATGTCCGCACTGCTGACCCTGCCCGCAGACCTGGACCGGCCGACCTTGGTCGCGACCCTGCAAGCCGTCCTCGACCGGCATGACGCGCTGCGCTCGAAGCTGGACCGGGTCAACCCGGGCCTGTGGATGCTGCCGCCGGGCAGCCTGCGTGCTGACGAGCTGCTGCGTGACGTGCCGTACGCGGCCGACGAAGTGCAGCGGGAGCTGGACGCGGCCGCCGACCGCCTTGAGCCCGACGCGGGCGTGATGGCGCAGTTCGTACGCTTCACCGCAGCCGAGGACGGACAGCCGGACCGGCTCCTGATCGTGCTGCACCACTTGGTCGTCGACGGTGTCTCCTGGCGCATCCTGCTGCCGGACCTGGTCGACGCATGGAAGCAGGCCGTAAGCGGCACCGAGACAGATGAACAACAGTCCCTCACCGGTACGTCACTGCGCCGCTGGCTGCACGCGCTGGCCGAGCAGGCCGCCACCGAGCAGCGCGTCGCGGAACTTCCGGTGTGGCAGGAGGTCCTCGCGGGCGATGAACCCGCGCTGGGTGCACGGGAGGTGGACCCGGCGCTCGACGTGACGGCGACTGTGGACACCGTCCGCATCCAGGTCCCCGCCGAGGTGACCGGTCCGCTCCTGAACAAGGTCCCCGCGGTCTTCCGCGGTGGTGTCGACGACGGCCTGCTCGCCGGTCTGGCCCTCGCGCTGGCCCGCTGGCGCGCCGACCGCGGCAATGACGCCGCCTCCACGCTGCTCCGCCTGGAAGGCCACGGCCGCGAAGAGCACCTGATCCCCGGCGCGGACCTGTCCTCCACCATCGGCTGGTTCACCGCCATGTACCCGGTGCGCCTGGACGTGACCGGCATCGACCTCACCGACGCTTTTGCCGGCGGCGCCGCGGCCGGTCAGGCGGTGAAGGCGGTCAAGGAACAGCTGCGGGCGATCCCCGACAACGGCCTCGGCTACGGCCTGCTGCGGCATCTGAACGTGACGACGGGCCGGCAGCTCGCCGGTCTCGCCCGTCCGCAGATCGGTTTCAACTATCTGGGCAAGGCCTCCGCCGCCGACATCCCGGAGGAGCTGCGCGGCCTGGGCTGGGCCCCGGACACCAGCCATCAGGACCTGATCGCCGCACCGGACGCGGACATGCCGGTGCTGTCCGCGCTGGAGATCAACGCAGTTGCCACCGACACCGGTGCGGGGGAGGAGCTGACCGCCTACTTCGGCTTCCCCACCGGCGTCCTCACCCGTCAAGAGGTCACCGAACTCGCCGAGTTGTGGGTCCAGGCCCTCACCGCCCTCGCACGCCATGCCAGCAGGCCCGAGGCCGGTGGCCTCACCCCCAGCGACGCGCCGCTCGTCTCGGTCGGCCAAGGCGAGATCGACGCCTGGCAGGAACGCTTCGGCAAGCTCACCGAGATCTGGCCCACCACCCCCGCCCAGTCCGGGATCCTGTTCCAGGCGAAGCTGGCGGGCGCGGACTTCGACCCGTACCACATCCAGCTGGTCTTCCACCTGTCCGGACGGGTCGACCCCGAGCGGATGCACCGCGCCGCACAGGCCCTGCTCGACCGCTACCCCGCGCTGCGCGCCGCGTTCGTCGACCCGGCCGACGGCGCGCTCGTCCAAGTGATCCCGCAGAACGTCACGTTGCCGTGGCAGTACCTCGACCTGAGCGCCGTCGAGGAGCCGGAGCGCACCGAGCGGTTCGAAAGCTTCCTGAAGGACGACCAGAGGACCTACTTCGACGCGGAGCGACCGCCGCTGATGCGGCTCGCCCTCGCCGTACTCGACCCGGACCGCCCCGAACTCGTCCTGACCGCCCACCACGCGCTCTACGACGGCTGGTCCACGCCCCTGCTCATGCGGGACCTGCTGCTGCTCTACGCGTCCGACGGCGACCTGAGCGCCCTGCCGCCCACCCGCGACTACGGCGAGTTCCTGTCCTGGCTCACCCGCCAGGACCAGGACGAGGCCGCTCGGGCGTGGGCACAGGACCTCGACGGAATCGAGGAGCCGGCGCTGCTCGCCGCCGAGTCCCCGGACACCGACAACGGGTTGCGCGACCAGGTCGAGGCCCCGCTCCCGATCGAGCAGGCCCACGAACTCGTGCGCCGCGCAAGCGAGTTGGGCGTGACCGTCAACACTCTGGTGCAGGGCGCCTGGGCGTTGCTGCTCGGCCAGCTCACCGGCCGCCAGGACGTGGTGTTCGGCGCCACTGTCTCCGGCCGCCCGCCCGCCGTCGCGGACGTCGAGACGATGGTCGGAATGTTCATCAACACCCTGCCGGTACGCGCCACCTACGAGCCAGGCGAGACCGTCGCCGACTTCCTGGGCCGGCTGCAGAGCCGCCAGGCCGCCCTGGCCGACCACCACTACTACGGGCTCGCCGAGATCCAGCAGGCCGCCGGGGTGCGCTCCCTCTTCGACACCCTGGTCGTCTTCGAGTCGTATCCGGTCGACCGGGAAGGCATCGGCGCCGCCAGCGACGCCGCCGACGGCATCACCTTCACCGGCATGCGGCCTTTCGCCGGCAACCACTACCCGCTGTGCCTGACCGCGGCGGCCGACCCGCACCTGCAGCTCGTCATCCAGTACGCCCCGTCCGTCCTCGACCGGGCCACGGTCGAACTGCACGCGGCCCGGCTCGTGAGCTTCCTGCGTCAATTGGCCACCAACCCGGACCTGTTGGTCGCGCAGATCGACTCCCTGGAGCCGGGCGAACGCGACCGGATGCTGGCCCGGTACGACGAAGCCGCCGCCCGGGCCCGGCACGTCACCCTCACCGAACTCGTCGAGGCGCAGGTGGCGCGCACCCCGGACCGGGTCGCCGTCGTCTGCGGCGGCACCTCCCTCACCTACGCCGAACTCGACGCCCGCGCCGAAGCGCTCGCCGCGGATCTCGCCGAGCGGGGAGTGGGCCCGGAGACCGTGGTGAGCGTGGTCCTGCCACGCGGCGTGGACGTGGTCGTGGCGCTGCTCGGTGTACTCAAGGCCGGCGGAGCGTATCTGCCCGTCGACCCCGCCTACGCCGCCGCACGCCTGCCCTATGTGCTGCCCACCGCCCGGCCCCACCTGATCCTGGCCGACGCCGAGACCAGCCGCCTGGTGCCCGAGACGGACATCCCGGTCCGCCTGCTCGACGAGGTGGACCTGCACGCCACCGCCGAGGGCGCCGCGCAGCGGCCGAAGGCCGGTCCCGACAACCTCGCCTACGTCATCTACACCTCGGGATCCACCGGCGTCCCCAAGGGCGTGGGCGTCACCCAGGCCACCGTCGTCAACGCCGTGGACACCATGGTCGAACAGGCCGGCGCACAGGACGGCCTGCGCATCCTGGTCGCCGCCTCGTTCGGGTTCGACGTCGCCACCTTCGAAACGTTCGCCGCTCTCACCACCGGCGGCACGGCCGAGATCGTGCGCGACGTCCTGGAACTGGCCGAGCGCGACAACTGGGACGTCGACGTCATCTGCTCGGTGCCCTCCGCCTTCGCCGAACTCGTCGACCAGCTCGCCGACCGCATCGACCCGACAGCCCTGAACATCTCCGGCGAGGTGCTCACCCCGGTCCTCGCCGAACGGGTGCGCAGCCGCTGGCCCAAGGCCCGCGTCATCAACAGCTACGGCCCCAGCGAGACGTTCTACGCCACCGCCCACCTGCTCCACCCGCAGGAGGCCTACCGCGACGGCGTGCCCATCGGCGCCCCCTTCCCCGGCGTACGGGCCTACATCCTCGGTCCCGGTCTGGGGCTGCTGCCTCCCGACACCCCCGGCGAGCTGTATCTGGCCGGGGCCGGCCGCGGCTACCACCGCCAGGCCCGCCTGACCGCCGACCACTTCGTACCCGACCCCTACGGGCCGCCCGGCTCACGGATGTACCGGACCGGCGACCTCGCCCGCCTGACCCGGGACGGGGAACTCCTCCACCTCGGCCGTATCGACACCCAGGTGAAGATCCGCGGCTACCGCGTCGAACCCGCCGAGGTCGAGGCGGCCCTGACCACGCATCCGCAGATCGCGCAGGTCGCCGTCGTCACCCAGCACCCCGACGACAAGGCCCCCTTCCTGGCGGCCTACCTCGTCCCCGCCGAGGGCGCCACAGTCCCGGACGCGGCCGAGATCCAGGAGCACCTGGCCGACCGGCTGCCGGAGTACATGGTTCCGGCCGCTTACGTACCGCTGGAGCGGCTGCCTCTGTCGCCCAACGGAAAGCTGGACCTCAAGGCCCTGCCCGCCCCGGACCTCACCACCGGCACGCCCTACCGGGCGCCGAGCACCCCGCGCGAGGAGTCCTTGGCAAAGCTCTTCGCCGACATCCTGGGCCTGGAGCAGGTCGGTGTCGACGACGGCTTCTTCGAGCTCGGCGGACACTCCCTGCTCGCCACGCGGCTGATCACCCGCGCCCGCGCGGAGCTCGGCATGGAGATACCCATCCGCAAGATCTTCGACCTGCCCACGGTGGCCGAGCTCGCGGCGTGGTCGCAGGAATCGGCCGTACCCGTCCGCCCCGCCCTGCGCCGGATGATCACCGAGGAGTAAAGACCAGTGATTCCGCTTTCGTTCGCGCAACGCCGCATGTGGCTCACCCACCAGCTGGAAGGCGGGGCCGAGACCTACAACATCTCACCGGCGTTCCGGCTGACCGGGCCACTGGACCGGGACGCACTCGCCGCGGCCCTGCACGATGTGGTCGCCCGCCACGAGACCCTGCGCACGCTGTTCCTGACCGACGACAACGACGAGCCGTACGCGAAGATCCTGCCGGCCGCCGAGGCCGAGGTCCCGCTGCCGGTCGTCGACGTTGACGACGGTGAACTGGGCGGCGCCGTCGACGCGTTCATCGCGCACCGTTTCGACCTGGCGGCCGAGACCCCGCTCAAGGCCCGCCTGTTCCGCCTCGCGCCCGAGGAGCATGTCCTCGTGCTGCTCATCCAGCACATCGCCTCCGACGGTGTCTCCGGCGGGCCGCTGTCCCGGGACCTGATCACCGCGTACACCGCCCGGCGGGACGGCCGCGCTCCCACGTACGAGCCGCTGCCGGTGACGTACAAGGACTACGCGCTGTGGCAGCGCGAACTGCTCGGCGACGTGACCACGCCCGGCTCGCTCGCCGCCGCGCAGGCCGAGTACTGGCGCAAGGAACTGACCGGCGTACCGCAGCCGTTGAACCTTCCCCTTGACCGGCCACGGCCCGCCCAGCGCTCCACACAGGGAGGCTCGATCTCCCTCACGGTGGAGCCGGAAGTCACGGCCGGACTGCAGAAGCTGGCCGACGAACGCGGCATGACCATGGCGATGGTCCTGCAGGCCGCGCTCGGCGTACTCCTGAGCAAGCTGGGCGGCGGGGACGACCTCACGATCGGCGGACCGATCGCCGGACGCACCGACGAGGGCCTCGCCGACCTGGTCGGCCTCTTCGTCAACACCCAGGTGCTGCGCGTCGACCTCTCCGGCAACCCCTCCTTCGCCGCGCTGCTGCCGCAGGTACGGGACAAGGCGCTGGCCGCCTACGAGCACCAGGACGTGCCGTTCGAGACCCTGGTCGAACTGATCAACCCCGAGCGCTCCACCGCGTACCAGCCGCTGTTCCAGGTGATGTTCGCCTGGCAGAGCTTCGAGAAGCACTCCGTCCAACTGCCCGACCTCAAGGTCGAGTTCGAGCAGTACCTCACCCAGACCTCGCTGACCGACCTGTTCATCGGCATGGCCGTGGACGGCGACGGGGCGCTGCGCGGCGACCTCATGTACGCGACCCAGCTCTTCGACCGCGCCACCGCCGAGGCCATCGGCGCCCGCTTCGCGCGCGTCCTGCGTCAGGTGGTCGCCGCCCCTGATGCTCCGATCAGCTCGATCGAGGTGCTGGCGGAGCAGGAGCGCGACTGGCTGGTGCGGGGGGTGAATGACACCGCGCGGCCGGTGGAGGCCGGCACGTTGCCGTCGGCGTTCGAGGCGCAGGTGGCGCGGACGCCGGATGCGCTCGCGTTGGTGGGTGAGCGGGAGCGGTTGTCGTACGGGGAGTTCAACCGGCGGGCGAACCGGCTGGCGCATTGGCTGATCGAGCAGGGTGCGGGGCCCGAGTCGCTGGTGGCGGTGAAGATTCCGCGGTCGGTGGATCTGCTGGTGGCGATCTATGCGGTGGTCAAGGCGGGTGCCGCGTACGTGCCGATCGACCCGGAGCTGCCGGAGGACCGGGTACGGCACGTGCTCGCCAGCGCTCAGCCGCTGCTGGTACTCGACGCCGACCTCCCGGACGTGTCCACGTGTGCGGAGACCAATCCCGTACGGGAGTTGTCGCCGGACAATGCGGCGTACGCGATCTTCACGTCGGGTTCGACGGGTGGTCCGAAGGGTGTGCCGGTGGCGCACCGGGCGATCATGAACCGGTTGGCGTGGGGGCTCGCCCACTTCTCGGTCGGTGCAGAGGACCGGGTGCTGCTGAGCACGACGGCGAGTTTCGACGTGTCGGTGCCGGAGATCTTCGCGCCGCTGCAAGTGGGCGCCGCGATCGTCATCGCCCGTCCGGACGGGCGCCGGGATCCGGCATATCTCGCGGAGTTGATCCAGCGCGAGGGTGTGACGGGCGCGGACTTCGTACCGTCGCTGCTCGAGGCCTTCGTGACCGAGCCCACCGCCGGTGCCTGCACCAGCTTGCGGTGGATCGAGGTCGCGGGGGAGGCCTTCCCGCCTCAACTCGCCAATCGGGTCAGTGAATTGCTTCCTGGATGCTCGGTGAACAACCTGTACGGGCCGACCGAAGCGGCAGTCGAGGTCACCGCCTGGGAGCACATCCCCGGTGAGGACCGGGTGCCGATCGGCGCTCCCGTCTGGAACACCCAGGTGTACGTGCTCGACTCGGCGCTGCGTCCCGTCGCACCCGGTGTGGCGGGGGAGTTGTACCTCGCCGGTGTCCAGCTGGCCCGTGGCTACCTCGGACAGACCGGACTCACCGCGGGCCGCTTCGTGGCCAACCCGTACGGCGAACCGGGCGCGCGCATGTACCGCACCGGCGACCTGGTGAAGTGGACCAAGGACGGCCAGGTCGAGTACCTCGGCCGGACCGACTTCCAGGTCAAGGTCCGCGGCTTCCGTATCGAACTCGGCGAGATCGAGCAGGCGTTGACCTCGCATCCCGGGGTGGCGCAAGCGGCTGTCGCCGTACGCGAGGACCAGAAGGGTGACCAGCGCCTCGTCGCCTATGTGGCTCCCGACCCGGATGCCGTCACGGCCGACACCGCCGGTCAACTGGCCGTGTGGCGCGAGACGTTCGACGACGCCTGGCACGACACCGCGCATGTGCCGTTCGGCGAGGACCTCCAGCAGTTCAAGGAGGCGGTGTACACCGGACAGCCGCTGACCGGCGAGGACGTCGAGCAGTGGCGCGACGCGGCGGCCGCGCAGGTGCTGCGCTTCGCACCGCGGCGCGTCCTGGAGATCGGCGTGGGCTCGGGACTGCTGATGTCCAAGGTCGTCGGCGAGGTCGAGGAGTACTGGGCCACCGACGTCTCCGAGTCCGTCGTGGAGCGGCTCACCGAGCAGGTGGAGGAAGCCGGCCACGGCGACCGCGTCCACCTGAGCGTCCAGGCGGCGGACGACATTCTCGGCCTGCCCAGCGGCGCGTTCGACACCGTGGTCCTCAACTCGGTGACGCAGTTCTTCCCCGGCACGGACTATCTGGACCGGGTCCTCACCGGCGTCCTTTCTCTGCTCGCGCCGAGCGGCCGGCTGATCGTCGGCGATGTGCGCAACGCCGCCACCCAGCGCATCCTGGCCGCCGCCGAGGCCCGCGCCGAACAGCCGTACGCCTCGCACGAGGAGCTGCGGGCCTCGGTGGAGCAGACGCTGCTCGCCGAACGCGAACTGTTCGTCGCCCCACAGTGGTTCACCGACTGGGCCGCCGAGCACGGAGCGGCCGTCGACATCCGGTTGAAGGCGGGAGCGGTGCACAACGCACTCACCCGGCACCGCTACGAGGTCGTCCTGCACCAGGAGCCGGCCGCCGCACTCGATCTGTCCGCCGTGCCTACGACGCCGTGGGGCGAGGACCGCACCGGATGGTCCGCCGCCGTGCGCAGGGCGGGCGGACCGCTGCGCGTGACGGGCATCCCCAACGCCCGCCTCGTGGAGGAGGCAGCCACGGCCACGTTCGCCGCGGTCGTGCACGAGGACACCCTGCCCGGGACGCCGGGCGACCCGCAGGAGATCGCCTCGTGGGCCGCGCAGCAAGGCCTGGACGCGGTGCTCACCTGGTCCGGCGCGCACCCACACGCCTTCGACGCGGTGCTGCTGCCCCAGGGCCGCACCACCGGCCTGGTCACCGGCACCTACGTACCCGGGGACACCGTCGGCCGGACCCGGGCCAATGCCCCGGCCCTGGCCACAGCCTTGGCGCCGCTGCTCGCCGAACTCCCTGACTTCCTGCGCGGACGCCTGCCCGACTACATGGTCCCGGCCGCGGTCGTCCCGCTGTCCCGGCTGCCGCTCACCGCATCCGGCAAGATCGACCGCAACGCGCTGCCGTCCGAGCACACCACCACCGTCAGCAGCGGAGAGCCGCGCAACTCGCACGAGGAAGAGCTCTGCGGCTTCTTCGCCGATCTGCTCGGCCTGGAACGCGTCGGCATTGACGACGACTTCTTCGCCCTCGGCGGGCACTCCCTGCTCGCGACCCGGCTGGGCGCCCGTATCCGCAAGCACTTCGGCGTCGATATGCCACTGCGGACCATCATCCAGTACCCGACCGTCGCCGAGCTGGCCGCGCTGCTGCTCATCGGCTCCATCCCCGGCGAGCACGACGACTCCTTCGGTGTCGTCCTGCCGCTCAACCGCGACCCCGGCACCGGCAAGCCGCCGGTGTGGTTCGTGCACGGCGGCGGCGGCCTCGGCTGGGCGTACTTCACCTTCGCCCCATGGACGCCGGACCGGCCTTGCTACGCCCTGCAGTCCCGGGGTTCCAACGGCAAGGACCCGGTGGCCGGTTCGGTGCAGGAGATGGTCGACGACTACCTCGAGCAGATCCTCAAGGTCCAGCCGGAGGGCCCGTACAACCTCGTCGGATGGTCCTACGGGGCGCCCATCGCGCAGGCCATCGCGGTGCGGCTCGACCAGCTCGGCCACCGGGTCGACATCCTGGCAGTCCTCGACGCCCAGCCGGCCAGCCCCGACCCCGACAACGGGTTCAACCAGGTGGCCGACCGGACCCCCGAGCTCTACCGGGAGGACGTCGAAGAGGTCTTCGGCCAGTTCATGAACACCGGCAACATGGACAGCTTCCTGGTGAACATGTCGCGCGTGGGGTCCAACAACCTGCAGAAGATGGGCGACTTCGACTCGCCGGTCTACCGCGGAGACCTCCTGTACTTCAACGCGACCGTGGACAAGGTCGACGGACTGACCTCCTACGGGCCCGACTGGCGGCCGCACATCGAAGGCTCCATCGAGGAGTACGACGTCGACGCCTCGCACCACGACCTGCACATGCCCAAGCCCGCAGGCCAGATCATGCAGGTCATCGCGCGCAAGCTGGCCCAGTGACCGGCGCGGCGACCAGGAATCCGAAGCAACGAGCAGAGTTGGGGGTCGACCGCAATGAGTGAGACCGGCACGTCCGCGGACCAGGGGAACGAGATCGCGCTGCTGTGCGTCCCGTTCGCCGGAGCGGGTCCATCGTTCTTCCACCCGTGGCGTGAGCTGGCCGCAGGGCGCTGGCGCGTGGCGACGGTGGACCTGCCCGGCCGGGAGAAGCGGCTGCTCGAGGAGCCTTACGGCAGTGTCGTCGAGGCGGCCAAGGCGGAGATCGACCGTGTCGTCGCCGAACTCGGTGAGGGCACCAGGACCATCCTGTTCGGCCACAGCCTCGGCGCCGTACTCGCCTATGAGCTGGCGCATCTGCTCGGCCGGCGGGGCGTGCCCGTCGAGCGTCTGGTCGTCAGCGGCTCGCCCGGGCCCTGGACCCAGCGCGAACGGCGGGCGGCGGGCCTGAGCGGGGACGAATTCCTTGCCAGGGTCGAGGAGTTCGCGGGCTTCCGGCACGAAGCCCTCGACCACCCGGAGATGCGCGAACTGATCCTGCCCGCGCTGCACGCCGACTGCACGATGCACGAGGCCTACGTGCCGAGCACCGACGACCCGGTGACGGTGCCGGTCGTCTCGCTGCGCGGCGACCACGACGGTCTCGTCACCGCCGAGGAAGCCCGGCAGTGGAAGGACGCGACGACCGGCACGTTCACCTACGTGGAGTTCCCGGGCGACCACATGTACCTCGTCGACCACGGCGAGCAGATCCTGGACGTGATCGCGGCACAGACTGTCTAGAGCCGGCCAGGGACCCATCGGACCGTCCGGGACGGGTGACAACCCCTCCTCCCGGACGGTCCGATGCTTTGCCGGACACACCTCGCACCGACGTCGCGTGCCAAGGGCATCGATTCGCGTGATTGCAGCTGAGAAGGCTCCACAGCCGTGTCAGGCCCGTGGCAGCGCCCTGTCAGAACGGCCCGGAATAGTGGCGGTATGACGAGTTCCGCGATTGCAGTCTCAGGGCTGCGCAAAGCGTACGGCGACAAAGTCGTGCTGGACGGCATCGACTTCGAGGTCGCGGCGGGGTCCATCTTCTCCATGCTCGGCCCCAACGGTGCGGGCAAGACGACCACGGTGAACATCCTGACGACGCTGCTGACCGCCGACGCCGGCACGGTGCGCGTCGCCGGGCACGACGTGGCGAAGGCGACGAAGCAAGTGCGCGCCTCCATCGGTGTGACCGGCCAGTTCGCCGCGGTGGACGATCTGCTGTCCGGCCGTGAGAATCTGCAGCTGATGGCGGACCTGAAGCGAGTGCGCTCCGGTGACCAGGTCGTCAAGTCCCTCCTCGAGCGCTTCGACCTCGAGGAGTCGGCGGACAAGATGGCCGTCACGTACTCCGGCGGCATGCGCCGCAAACTCGATCTGGCGATGACCCTGGTGGGCGCTCCGAAGATCATCTTCCTGGACGAGCCGACGACGGGCCTCGACCCGCGCAGCCGGCGCACCATGTGGGGCATCGTCCGCGACCTGGTGGCCGAGGGCACGACCATCTTCCTCACCACGCAGTACCTGGAAGAGGCCGACCAGCTCGCCGACCGGATCGTGGTCCTCAACCAGGGCCGTCTCGTGGCCCAGGGCACGGCCGATGAGCTGAAGCGGCAGATCCCGGGCACCCATGTCCGCCTCCGCTTCGCCGACCAGCAGGAACTCGACGCGGCGGCGCGCATCCTGCCCGCCGGCACCCCCGACGAGGAGGAGCTGGCCCTGCGGGTGCCCAGCGACGGCCAGTCGAGGTCGCTGCGGGCCCTGCTCGACCGGCTCGACGAACACGCCCTCAACGCACAGGAGTTCTCCGTGCACTCGCCTGACCTCGACGATGTGTTCCTCGCGCTGACCGGGGACACCGCCGGCGTCGTCGCCCAGCGCACGGACAAGGAGGCGATCGCGCGATGAGCACTGCCACGGCACCTCTGGCCGACTCCGCGATCATGCTGCGCCGCAACATGAAGCACACCCTGCGCAACCCCACCACCGTGTTCAACGCGGTCCTGTTCCCCATCGTGATCATGCTCATGTTCGTCAAGGTCTTCGGCGGCGCGTTCAGCGTCGGCGTCGACTACATCGACTACGCGACGCCGGGTCTGCTGGTGATGGCCGTCAGCTACGGCCTCGGGGCCACGGCGACAGCCGTCAACGACGATATGACCAAGGGCATCATCAACCGGTTCAAGACCATGGACGTCTCCCGCGGCTCCGTCCTGACCGGGCATGTCGTGGTGACCACGGTGCGCTGCCTCGCGGCCGAGGCGGCCCTCATCGGCGTCGCCTTCCTCATGGGCTTCGACCCGAAGGCCGGCGCCGTCGAGTGGCTCGGCGCCATCGGGCTGCTCGTTCTGCTCAGCTTCGGCGCGGGCTGGCTCACCGTCGCGATGGGCCTGGCGGCCAAGTCCGTGGAAACGGCCGGACTCGGCACCGTACCGCTGATCATGCTGCCGTTCCTGAGCAGTGCGTTCGTGCCCGCGGACTCGATGGGCGCCGGCGTGCGGCAGTTCGCCGAGTACCAGCCCTTCACTCCCATCATCGAGACGCTGCGCGGCCTGCTCGCCGGCAACGTGTCCGGCGGTGACGCCGTCGTGGCCGTCGCCTGGTGCGTCGGCTTCGCTGTCGTCGGCTACGTCTGGGCGGTCTCCACCTTCAAGAAGCGCGCCTGACCGCTGTCCTGTCATCGCATGTCTTGTCAACGGGACAGCGGAATGCGCACATCCGACGGCACTGACCACGGGAAGTTGTTGCAAACCGTGAACTCGCCGTATTCGACCACACACCGGCGTCGGGCCTGCGGGCGTTGACACGTTCAATGTGTTGCGGCAGAGAATGGAGATGCCAGGAGCTTGGCGGCACGGTCGGGACAGAAGTTCTCCGCCGCCCTGAAGTCTCCCGCGTATCAGGCGCGTTGCCGCGCCGATTTCTCTGATCCGCGTGATCCGGCCGATTCATTCCTTCCGGTAACGGGCCACCGAAACCTGCAAAGGATCTGACGCATGACCACAGCCGTGAGCGAAAGCGTCCTCGAGAAGGCAGCGAGGGAATACGCAGAGCAGGGCTTCTCCATCATTCGCAACGTCATACCGAAGGAACTCATCGAGGAGCTGCAGACACACGTCGAGTGGCTCACGCAGAAGTACCCGGACCTGCGACCCGAGCACTTCCATCACCCGCTGATCCGCAACGACGCCTTCTGGGCCCGCGTCGTCTCCGACCGTCGGCTCGTGGACATCGCGGAGTTCTTCCTCGGGCCCGACGTGGCCTCGTTCACCGCCCACTACATCTGCAAGCCCCCCTACGACGGACAGCCGGTGCTCTGGCACCAGGACGGCGCGTACTGGCCGCTCAGCCCGATGGACGCGCTCACGGTGTGGCTGGCCGTCGACGAGTCCACCACGGAGAACGGCTGCCTGCGCATGATCCCCGGCAGCCATGTGCTGCCGCTGCACACGCCGACCTCCCGCACCGACACCGACAACATGCTCTTCTCCTCCGCCCGTGACGAGATCGTGCGCCAGTGGTCCGAGGAGCGCGGCGTCGTCGCCATCGAACTGGAGCCGGGCGACGTGTCGATCCACCACCCCAACCTGCTGCACTGCTCGGAGCCGAACACCTCCGCCAAGCGCCGCTGCGGCCTCGACATGGGCTACATCTCCACGGCCACGCGCATCCACGGCGACCGGGTCTACCTGGACCCGCTCCTGGTACGCGGATCCGATCGCAGCGGCGTCAACAGCTACCGGCCGTTCCCGGCCTACCAGGAGGGCGAGACGATCCCGTTCGCCGGCCAGGACGAGTGGGACGACCGCGTCGCACAGCTGAACGCGGCGCTGCCGTCGCGCTCGAAGGCGGCGCCCGCCGAGAGCCCGATCGAGAGCACCCGGCACATGATGGACCGGCTGCGCGAGGGCACCACCAGCCGCTGACACCCCGCCCCTCGGCGGTTCTTGCGGCAGACGGTGCTACCAGACGAAGGCCTCGTCCTCGGCTCGCTTCTCGATGCAGTACGTACGGAACGCCTGCGCCTTGGCGACCAGGTCCTCGTCGCCGGAGCGCCGCGCGGCCCGGAGGAACCAGTCGAACGCCGCGGTGGCGTGCGCCTTGCGCTCGAAGTGGAGCTCGGCGAAGGGGCGGAAGCGCGCGTGCAGGTTCTGCGCCGTGAACGTCTCACCGGAGGCGATGAGCTCCTCCAGCTCGGCGTCGCTGGGCTCGGGCGGCTCCATGATGCGCACCTGCCGGGTCGCGGGGACCGCGCCGTTGATCTCCAGCGGAACGTCCTCGTCGCTGAAATCGAGGCACAGCGACAGGCGCGCCTGCGAGCTGGTGCTGCGTGCCGAGTGCGGATCGGTCGAGTGGATCTTCCACACCTCGCCGCGGCGGATGTGGTACAGCGTGTCGTTCTCGGAGTGCAGGGACTCCTCGCTGGTGCGCAGCGGAACCTGCACCCGCAGGCCGGGCTTCGCCCACTCCAGGAAGTCCACGTGCGGGGCGATGATCCCTTCGTGCAGCGCGAAGATGCGCACCCACTGCAGCCGTTCCAGGGGGAAGTGCGTGGTCACCAGGGTCATGATGTTCGGCAGCTGCTCGCCCAGTTCGGTGAGCGCCAGCGTGCCCTCGTGCGGGCGGAACGTGACGTCGGACTCGGCGCCGCTGGCGTTGGCCAGCACGTGCGACGACCATGAGCCGAAGGTGAAGACGTCGTACTGACCGCCGTATTCGTGGCGGTCCACGAGGGCCAGTTCCTCGTCCAGGTCGTACGAGTCGATGGGCAGCACCGCAAGTCGCTGAGACTTGAGCATGTAATTCCCCTCCACCACAGGATCTTCTGACACGCCGAAAACCGCTGGGAGTTACTCCCGGCCGGCCGCCCCGACCGTACCGTCGTAGGCGTCGAATGCTGTCCCGTCGGCGGGACAAAGGCTGTCCGGCGAGGGGTGCGTGACGTCTTTGCTTGCCCGGCCTTTTCCGCGGCATCTACGTTGGCGTCGCGACGGCCCCGAGCCTCGATTCCATCAGTACCCCGGGTCAATTCACGGATATGTCCCGCCGACGGGACGGCATGTGCGGAATTCCCGTTCGGCAGAGGAAGGGAAAGGCTGGAAATGGAACGACAGGTGACGGTATCGAGTGCGCAGGCATCGCTCGTCGACGAAGTGGCCCAGCTGTGGGCCGAGTTCTTCACCGGCCGCGAAGTGGGCCCCGAGGACGACTTCTTCGCGCTGGGCGGCAACTCAATGACCGGAATAAAGATCATCGACCGGGTGGCCGAGGACTACGGAGTCCAGCTGTCCGTGCGCGACTTCTACCTGGCCCAGACCCCGAGCCGGGTCGCCGAACTGATCGAGCAGGGGCGGTCGGCGACGTGAGGCTGACGCCGGGGCCCGCGGGCGAAGTCGACCTCGACACGGTCAACCTCTTCGATCTGGACCTGTACACGTCGGGTGATCCGCACCGGATCTGGGAAGTCATGCGGGACAAGGCGCCCGTGCACCACCAAGTTCTGCCCGATGGCCGGGAGTTCTGGTCGGTGACCCGCTACGAGGACGTGTGCCGGGTGCTCGGCGACCACCGCGAGTTCACGTCGGAGCGCGGCACGGTCCCCACTCACCTCGGGACCGACGACGAGGCGGCCGGCGTGCTGATGACGTCCACCGACCCGCCACGGCACACCGAGGTTCGCCGGCCGCTCGGCTCCAAGCTCACCGCTCGCGCGGTGCGATCGTGGGAGGAGTCGATCCGCGCGACGATCGTGCGCTTCCTGGAGCCGGCCCTCGACGGCGAGCCCTACGACCTCGCGGAGCGCGCCCTGCTGCTGCCCGCGATGGTCACCGGACCGCTGCTCGGCATCCCGGCCAAGGACTGGGAGGAGCTGGTCAACCTCACCGCGATGGTGACGGCGCCCTCGGACCGGCACTTCCTGGTGGCCCACGAGGCGGCGACGCTGGCCATCTCCCACCACGAGCTGGTCAACTACGTACGGGACTGGGCGAGATCGCGCAGGGCCACGGGCGGCGAGGACGACAGCCTGCTGCACCACCTCATGAGCGTACGGCCCGGCGGCGAGCCGCTGACCGACGAGGAGATCGCCCTCGACGGCTACAGCATCCTGCTCGGCGCCAACGTGACGACCCCGCACACCGTTTCGGGCACCGTGCAGGCACTGATCGAGCGGCCCGAGCAGTTCGAGAAGGCCCAGGCGGACCACTCGCTGATACCGAACCTGGTAGAGGAAGGGCTGCGCTGGACGTCGGCCGCCTGCAACTTCATGCGGTACGCGGTGGACGACGTCGAGCTCGACGGGGGAGTCATCCCGGCCCGCGGCGCCGTCGTCGCATGGATCGGATCGGCCAACCGCGACGCCGCCCAGTTCACCGACCCGCACACGTTCGACATCACACGGCCCAACGCCAAACGCCAGGTGGCGTTCGGCTACGGACCGCACTTCTGCATCGGCGCGCCCCTGGCCCGGATGACCCTGCGGATCTTCTTCGAGGAACTGCTCCAGCGGTTCGCCTCGCTCGAACTGGCCGGCGACCCGGAGCACTTGCGCTCGTACTTCATCGCGGGGATGACCCATCTGCCCATCGTCGCCCAGGATCGGCGGACGCCATGACCACCGGTATCACCACCACGTCGCCGTGGTTCGTGCGCCCGCCGGGCACCGACCACCCGGCCCGCATGTTCTGCTTCCCCTTCTCCGGCGCGGGCGCCTCGGCGTTCAGCGCCTGGCCGGCCGAGCTCGACGGGATCGAGATCTGCCCGGTGCAGTTCCCCGGCCGGGAGAACCGGCTCGGCCACCCGCATTACGGCACGTACGAGAATCTCGCCGACGCGCTCGTCGCCCCGCTCACTCCGTGGCTGGACCGCCCCTATGCGTTCTTCGCGCACTGCGCGGGCGCGGTGCCCGCGTACGAGACCGTGCTCCGTCTCGCCGCACGCGGACTGCCGACGCCCGAGGTCCTCTTCGTGTCCGGGCAGCCGGCCCCGCACGACGCGGCCCGCGACCGGATGCTCTCCATGAGCGAGCCCGAACTGCGCGCCGAGGTCCGCTCCTTCGTGCGCAGCCGGGGCGTCGAGCCGCGCCCCGACATGCTCGACCTGGGCGTCATGGTGCTGCTGCGCGACACCGCGGCCGCGAGCGCCTACCGGCGGACCGAACCCGCCACGGTGGACTGCCCCGTCGTCGTCGTGCACTGGCGCGAGGACCCGGACGTGGACCTCGAGGACCTGTACGGGTGGCGCGGATACGCGGACTCGGTCGAGTTCCGTGTCCTGGACGGCGGCCACTACGACTTCATGGACGCGCCCGGGGAGCTGCGGGACCTGCTCACCGCCTGGCGCTGACCCGTCGGCAGTTGCCCGCCGCCTGTACGAGCCGTGGACCGAAGACAACCGGAGGGAAGAGCCATGAGTGGCGCAGCCACCGATATCGCCGTGATCGGGATGTCGTGCCGCTTTCCCGGCGTGCACGACCCGGACGGCTTCTGGCGTCTGCTGCGCGAAGGGAAGTCGACCATCGGCACGTTCTCCGCGCAGCGGAGCGCCGACGCGAACTCCCGGTACGCCGGGCATCCGGACGCGGCCACGCTCGGCTCGGGCTCGTTCTTCGACTCCGTCGACGGCTTCGACGCGGGGTTCTTCGGTATCGGTGCCGCCGAAGCGGCCGCCATGGACCCGGTGCAGCGGCTCGGACTCGAACTCGCCTGGGAAGCGGTCGAGAACGCACGCATCGCGGCGGACACCCTCGCCGGCCGCGAGGTCGACGTGGTGGTCGGTGCCTCGGCCTCCGGCTACGACCTGTTGCGCAAGCTGTCCGGCAGCGACCAGGACGACCACTACGCCGTGCTCGGCTCCAGCGGCGCGCTGATCGCCAACCGCATATCGAACCTCCTCGACGTCCGCGGGATGAGTTTCAGCGCGGACTCGGGCCAGTCCTCCTCGCTCGTCTCCCTTGCGCTGACCTGTGAGCGGATCCGATCCGGCGCGGTCGACCTGGCGCTCGCCGGCGGTGTGCAGCTGGTCGTGGACCCCGAGGCCGGTGCGGGCCTGGCGAATCTGGGCGCCCTGTCGCCCGACGGCCGCTGTTACCCCTTCGACGCCCGGGCCAACGGCTTCACCCGGGGCGAGGGAGGGGCGTTCGTCCTGCTCAAGCGGGCCGATCTCGCCCTCGCCGACGGCGACCACATCCACGCGCTCATCCGCGGCTGGGGCGTGGCCAGCGCCGGTGCGAGCGCCCGGATGCCGGATCCCAGCCCCACCGGACAGGCCGCCGCCGTCCGCTCCGCACTCGAGCGGGCGGGCGTCGACTTCGACGATGTCGACTATGTCGAGGCCCACGGCACCGGCACCCGGCTCGGCGACCCGGCCGAACTGTCGGGCCTGCGCCAGGTGTCGGGCTCCTCCGGCCGCACTCGCCCGCTGGCCGTCGGCTCGGTGAAGGCGAACGTCGGACACCTGGAGCCGGCCGCGGGCATCGTCGGCTTCGTCAAGGCCGCGCTCTGCGTGGAGCACGGCCACCTCGTCCCCACTCCCGGCTTCACCACCGCCAACCCCGCCGTCGAGGACTTCCACCGCGACTTCGAGGTCCTGCGCGCCACCCGCCCCTGGCCGGGCACCGCGCAGCGGCCGCGCCGAGCGGGGGTGTCCTCCATCGGCATGGGCGGCACCAATGCGCACGTCATCCTCGAACAGGCCCCGACGCCGTACGAGGCCACGCACGCCGCCGCCCCGTACGAGGCACCGCACAACGCACCGAACGACGGCACGGAGCAGCCGGGCACTCCCACGGCATGGGCCCTGTCCGCGCGCTCGGAAGGCGCCCTGCGCGCCCAGGCGGCACGCCTGCGCGACCGGGTGGCCGCAGACGGATCCCTTTCGCGGGCCGACGTGGCGCTTTCGCTGGTTTCGACGCGAACGCTCTTCGAGCATCGGGCCGTTGTCCTCGCCGACGACCGCGAGGAGGCGCTGGCCGGTCTGACGGACCTGGCCGCGGGCGACTCCGGGGCCCGGGTGATCCGCGGTACGGCCACCGGACCTGCGGGCCCGGTCGTCCTCGTCTTCCCCGGCCAGGGCTCGCAATGGGCCGGCATGGGGCGGCAGTTGTACGCGCAGTCGGAGGTCTTCGCCCGCTCGATCGACGCGTGCTCGCGCGCCCTTGAGCCCTGGCAGGACTGGTCGCTCGTGGACCTGGTGACCGGCGCCGCATCAGCGCCGTCGCTCGAGGACGGGGACAGTGTGGTCCAACCCGCGCTGTTCTCGATGATGGTGTCCCTGGCGCACCTGTGGCGCTCGTTCGGTGTGGTCCCCGATGCGGTGGTGGGGCACTCGCAGGGCGAGATCGCCGCGGCGTGCGCGGCCGGTGCGCTGAGCTTGGAGGACGCGGCGCGTGTCGTCGCGCTGCGCAGCCAGGCCCTGGCACCGCTGGTCGGCCGGGGAGGGATGAGCGCCGTAGCCGCGTCGCAGCACTGGGTCGAGCAGCGTCTGTCCCGGTGGGCGGGCCGGCTTTCCGTGGCCGTGGCCAACGGACCCGCGTCCGTGGTGATATCCGGCGACCCGCAGGCCCTGGACGAGTTCGAGACCGCGGCGCACGGCGCAGGGATCCGGGCGCGCCGGCTGAAGGTCGACTACGCGTCCCACTCCCACCACGTGGAACTCGTCCGCGATCAGGTACTGAAGGCCGCCGAGGGCATATCGCCCCGGACGGCCGAGGTGGAGTTCCACTCCACGGTCACCACGGGCCTGTTGGACACCAGCGCTCTGGACGCCTCCTACTGGTACGCCAATCTGCGCTCGACCGTGCGCTTCGGCGAGGTGATCGAGAACCTCATGCGCGAACGCGGCGGGGTGTACGTGGAAGTGAGCCCGCACCCTGTGCTTCAGATCGGGATGGAGGAGGCCGCCGACGCCCTGCCCAGCCCGCCCACCGTCGTCTCCACCCTCAACCGGCAGGACGGGGGTCTGGGGACGGTCCTCAGGTCGCTCGGCTCACTGCACGTACGCGGGGTGCCGGTGGACTGGGACGCGGCGAACACCGCGACGGCTCCGAACACCGCGCGGCGGCGCCGGATCGCCCTGCCGACGTACCCGTTCCAGCACCGGCGCCACTGGCTCACGGCGTCCGCGAGCTCCGACGCCGCGCACGACACGGCAGGGCAGCCGGACACGGCCGGCGTCCGCGCGGTGGACCTCGACTCGGCCCAGGCGGTGCGCGCACTGGTGTGCACCGAGACGGCGGCGCTGCTTGCCACCAGGGGCGCCGCGCTGAGCGGTGCGCAGATCCAGTCCCGGGCCGCGGAGACGTTCAAGTCCCTCGGCTTCGACTCCTCCATGGCCATCGACCTGCGCAACCGGCTGGGCGAGGCGGCCGCCCAACGCCTGCCCGCCACCGTGGCGTTCACCTACCCCACGCCGCAGCAGCTCGCCGACCACCTGTGGTCGCGGCTCGAGCCGGACCGTCCCGAGTCCGTGCCGGCCTGGGCGGATACGGCCGGCCCGGTGCCGGCGGACAGCAGTGATGACGACCTGTACGCCCTGATCGACGGCGGATACGTGTAGCCGCTCTTTCTTCCAAGCAACTGTTGAGGGAGGCCCCTGGTGGAGGAAGTGGACAAGCTCCGGTCCTACTTGCGGCGTGCGGTCGGCGACGCGCAGGAGCTGCGCGAGCGGGTACGCGAGCTGGAGGAGGGTGCGCGCGAGCCGATCGCCGTCGTGGGCGTGGGGTGTCGCTTTCCCGGCGGGGTCTCCTCTCCCGAGGAGCTGTGGTCGCTCGTGTCCCAAGAGGTGGACGCGATGGGTGACTTCCCGACCGATCGCGGCTGGGATCTCGACGCCCTGTACGACCCGGATCCGCAGGCACGCGGAACGACGTACACGCGCACCGGCGGCTTTCTGTACGAACTGCCGGACTTCGACGCGGAGTTCTTCGGCATCAGCCCGCGCGAGGCGCTCGCCATGGATCCGCAGCAGCGGCTGATGCTCGAGACCACGTGGGAGGCGCTGGAGCGCGCGGGCATCGACCCGGCCACGCTGCGCGGCTCGCAGACCGGGGTGTTCACCGGCCTGTACGGCGTCGACTACGGCCCGCGGATGGGTGGCGGAGCAGCCGGTGAGACCGAAGGCTTCGGCATGACCGGCACCTACCTCAGCGTGGCCTCGGGCCGTGTGGCCTACGCACTGGGTCTGCACGGACCGGCCGTCTCCACCGACACCGCGTGCTCGTCCTCCCTGGTCGCCATCCACCAGGCCGTACGGTCCCTGCGCTCGGGGGAGTCCACGCTGGCGCTCGCCGGCGGCGTGGCCACGCTGCCCACCCCGGGGATGCTCGTGGAGATGTCCCGCCAGCGGGGTCTGTCCGAGGACGGCCGGTGCAAGGCCTTCGCGGACGCGGCCGACGGCACGGGGTTCTCCGAGGGCGCGGGGGTGCTGGTCCTGGAGCGGCTCTCGGACGCGCGGCGCAACGGCCACCGTATCTGGGCGGTCATCCGCGGCTCGGCCATCAACCAGGACGGCGCCTCCAACGGCCTGACCGCGCCGAACGGGCTGGCACAGCAGCGCGTCATCCGCGCGGCGCTCGCCGACGCCTCGCTCGCGGTCACCGATGTGGACGTCGTGGAGGCGCACGGGACCGGCACCCGGCTCGGTGACCCGCTCGAGGCGGAGGCGCTGCTCGCCACTTACGGGCAGGGCCGCGAGGGTCGAAGCCCGCTGCGTCTGGGCTCGTTGAAGTCCAACATCGGCCACACCCAGGCGGCTGCGGGCGTCGCGGGCACCATCAAGATGATCATGGCGCTACGGCACGGCGTGCTGCCGAGGACCCTGCACGTCGACCGGCCCTCCGAGCACGTCGACTGGTCGGCCGGGGCGGTGGAACTGCTCACCGAGGCCCGCGAGTGGACCACGCCCGAGGACCGGCCCCGGCGCGCGGGCATCTCCGCCTTCGGTATCAGCGGCACCAACGCGCACCTGATCCTGGAGCAGGCCCCCGAGGAGCCCGGGACCGACCAGGCCCCGCACGGCGGTCAACTCCCGGCCCCTGCCCACGCGGTGGTGCCGTGGGTGCTGTCCGCGCGCTCGAAGGACGCGCTGCGGGCCCAGGCGCAGAAGCTGCACGACGCCGTCGCCCATCACGGAGCGGCGGACCTCGACCCCGCGGCGGTGGGCCGGGCGCTGGTGACCCGGCGGTCGCTGTTCGAGCACCGCCAGGTGGTCATCGGCGCCGACCGTACCGAACTCCTGGAGCGACTCGCCGCCGTCGCCGCCGGCGATGAACAGGGCGCAGCGGGCGGCACGGTCCGAGGTCAGGCGGCACCGGTCGGCAAGACGGTGTTCGTCTTCCCCGGCCAGGGGGCCCAGTGGGTCGCGATGGGCAACGAGCTGTGGCAGACCTCCCCGGTCTTCGCCGAGCAGTTGCGGGCGTGCGAGGCCGCGCTCGCCCCTCATGTGACCTGGTCGCTGATCGACACCGTGTGCGGCGGGCCCGACGCCGCGGACCTGGGGGACGTGGACGTCGTCCAACCTGTCCTGTGGGCCGTGATGGTGTCCCTGGCGCAGGTGTGGCGCTCCCTGGGGGTCACCCCGGACGTGGTGATCGGGCACTCCCAGGGCGAGATCGCCGCCGCGTACGTGGCGGGCGCCCTCAGTCTCGAGGACGCCGCGAAGATCGTGGCCCTGCGCTCCCGGATCGCCACCGAGGTCGCCGGACAGGGCACCATGGCCGGCATCCTGCTGCCCGAGGACCGCGTCCGTGAACGCCTCGCCCAGTGGCAGGGCCGGATCGGCATCGCCGCCCTGAACGGCCCCAACTCCACGACCGTGTCCGGCGAGACGAAGGCGATCGAGGAACTGGTCGAAACCCTTCAGGCCGAAGGCGCCCGGGCCCGTCTGATCAAGGTCAGTGTGCCCGCGCACTCCCCGCTGATGGACCGTTTCGACGGTCGGCTCCAGGCCGAGCTCGGCACCATCACACCCAAGCCCTCACAGGTGACGATCGTCTCGACGGTGACCGGCAGGAAGATCGACCCGCTGACCCTCGACTCCGCGTACTGGTACCGCAATCTGCGCGAGCCCGTACAGTTCGCGACCGCCATGCAGGGGCTGATCGAGCAGGAGCCCGACAGCGCGGTGATCGAGATCAGCCCGCACCCGCTGCTCGTGATGACCGTCCAGGAGATGTTCGACGCCACCGAGGGCGCCACCGGCTTCGCTGTCGGCTCGCTGCGCCGCGACGAGGGCGGCTTCGCGCGGCTGTACACGTCTGCGGCCGAAGCCTTCACGGCCGGCGCCCACGTGTCCTGGCAGGCGGCGTTCGAGGGCATGGACGACACCGGCGTCGACCTGCCGACGTACGCCTTCCAGCGTCGCCGGTACTGGCTGAACACCCCTGAGGAGACCACCGCCGTCGGCACCTCCGACCACCCGCTGCTCGACAGCGTGATCGACCTGCCCGACGACGGCGGGCGCACCAGCGTCGTGGGCAGCGCACGCCTCGGCCTGGAACGTCACCCGTGGCTCGCCCAGCAGGTGGTGCACGGCGCGGTCCTGGTCCCGGCCGCGGTCCTCGCGGAACTCGCGGCGTGGGCGGCGCACAAGACCGGACGCGCCGCCGTCGGCGAACTCACCCTGCACACCCCCCTCGTCCTCAGCCGCAGTGGCGAGCGCGAACTACGCGTCGTGGCCGACGGCGACGGCACGCTCGGCGTGTACTCGCGCGGCGACGGCGAGAGCGGATGGACACGCAACGCCGCCGGCACACTCACCGACGAGGCTCCGGCACCCGACAGCCTCGCCGTCTGGCCGCCCGCGGACGCGACGGAATTGCCCGTGGCGGACGAATACGCCCGGCTCGCGCGCCTCGGCTTCGACCACGGCCCGCTCCTGCGCGGACTCAAGGCCGCCTGGCGACAGGGCGACACCCTGTACGCCGAGGTGGAGTTGCCCCAGGACGGCGCGGCCCAGGGTGCCTTCGCCCTGCATCCGGCACTGCTGCACGCGGCGGTGCTCGCGGCGGGCCTCGGCACATCAGCCGACACCGGGCAGTCCGAGGGCCTGCTGCCACAGCGGTACGAGGGCCTCACCCTGAACGTCGGACAACCCTTGACCGCACTGCGCGTGCGGCTCGCCCCGGCGGGCGAGGACACGCTGTCCGTCACGCTCGCCGACCCCGGCGGCACCCTCATCGGCGCCGTCGACCGACTCGAGCTGCGCCCGGCGGACGTCGCCCGGCTGACCGAGCTGAGCTTCGAGAGCCAGGACGCGCTGTTCGGTCTGGACTGGACGCCCCTCACGGCCGCCGCCGACGACACCTACGCGATCGTGGGCGGCACCGATCCGGTCACCGCCGCCCTGGGAGCCGACCGCGCCGTCTACCCCGATCTCGGCGAACTCGCCGTGCTCTGCGGGGACGTACCCCGCTCCGTCGTCATCGCCGTCGCCCCGACCGACCCCGCCGATGTCATCGCTGCCACCGAGCGCGCGGTGCGCCAGGCGCTGCACTGGACGCAGACCTGGGTGGCCGACGAGCGCTTCGCCGACTCCCGGCTCGTCGTGGTGACCCGCGACGCCTTCCCCGACGACCAGGTGGTGCACCCCGACCCGGCGGCCGCCGCGGTCTGGGGCTTCGTGCGCCGCGCCCAGACCGGGAACCCCCACCGGCTCGTCCTCGTCGGCCTCGACGGCGCGGAAGCCTCCCTCGCCGCGGTCACGGCCGCGGCCGCGACCGGTGAGGCCCAGCTCAAGATCCGGGCCGGTCGGATCAGCACGCCCCAACTGGCCTCGGTGAGCGACGGCCCCGGCCGTCCGGCAACCGCCGACGGCGCACCCCTCGGTTCGGGCACCGTGCTGATCACCGGAGGCACCGGAGGCCTGGGTGCGCTGCTCGCCCGGCACCTCGTCGCCAAGCACGGCGTACGGCGGCTGCTGCTGACCGGCAGGCGCGGCGCCAATGCCCCGGGGGCGGCCGCGTTGCGGTCGGAACTGACCGAGGCCGGTGCCCATGTCGACTTCGCGGCCTGCGATGTGACGAGCCGTGAGTCGGTGGCCGACCTGCTCGCCGCAGTGAGCACCGACCATCCGCTGAGCGCGGTCGTCCACTGTGCGGGAGTCCTCGACGACGGCGTCCTCATGGCGCTGACGCAGGAGCGTGTGGACGCGGTGCTCGCGCCCAAGGTCCGTGGCGCCTGGCATCTGCACGAGCTGACCCGGGACCTGGACCTCTCCGCGTTCGTCCTGTTCTCCTCCGTCGCGAGCGTGCTCGGCCTCGCCGGGCAGGCCAACTACGCGGCTGCCAACGCCTTCCTCAACGGCCTCGCCCAGGCCCGCAGGGCCGAAGGCCTGGCCGGGCAGGCACTGTGCTGGGGCTTCTGGGCGGAGCGCAGCGAGATGAGCGCCGGCCTCGGTGACAAGGACCTCGAGCGCCTGCTGCGCCAGGGCGTGTCGCCGATGGCTTCGCAGGAGGGCCTCGCACTGTTCGACGCGGCGCTGGCCTCCGCTGAGCCGGAGCTGGTTCCCGTACGTCTGAACCTGTCGTCGCTCGGCGAGTTGAGCTCGCCGCTGCTGCGCACCCTGGCAGGTGCGGTCGCGGACACCAGCGCCGCGTCGCAACGGCCGAGCGGTGACGGGGGACTGGCCGAGCAGCTGAAGTCGCTGGACACGAGCCAGGCCGAGGCGGTGCTCCTGGGGGCCGTACGGACCCAGACCGCGCTCGTGCTCGGGCATGCCGATGCCGCGCGGATCTCGCCCGGCGAGTCGTTCAAGAAGCTCGGCATCGACTCGCTCACGGCATTGGAGCTGCGCAAAGGGCTCTCGGCGGTCACCGGTCTGAAGCTGCCCGCGACCCTCGCGTACGACCACCCCACCCCGGCCGCCATCGCCCAGTTCCTGAGCGCGGCGATCGGTCCGCAGACGGCGCCGCAGCCGGTGTCACCGCTTGCCCACCTGGCCAAGGAGATCGAAGGCCTGGGCGGCCGTCTCGAGGAGGCCTTCCGCTCGCTCGACCGGGATGAGCAGGCCACCGTCTCGACCCTGCTGGGCGAACTGCAGGGCCGGGTGCGTTCGTTGACGGGCGCCGGCGCACCGGAAGGGGTCGCCGACCAGATCAGTTCGGCCTCAGCGGGAGACCTGCTCGCGCTGCTCGACAAAGAGCTCGGCTAGGGGAGACCGGAAGAGCCATGACCAACGACAACAACGCCGAAGTTCTCGACTACCTCAAGCGGACCTCGATCGAGCTGCTCGAGACGCGCAAGCGCCTGCAGGAGCTGACCGACGCCGCTGCCGAGCCGATCGCGATCGTGGGTGTCGCCTGCCGCTTCCCGGGCGGCGTCACCTCACCGGAAGAGCTGTGGGACCTGGTGCACCAGGGCGCGGACGTCATGTCGGACTTCCCCGACGACCGCGGCTGGGACCTCGAGGGCCTCTTCGACCCCGACCGGCCCGGCTCCTGCTCCACGCGCAAGGGCGGATTCCTGTACGACGCAGGCGACTTCGACGCCGACTTCTTCGGGATCAATCCGCGTGAGGCCGCCGCCGCGGACCCCCAGCAGCGCTTGCTCCTGGAGACGTCGTGGGAGTCGTTGGAGCGTGCCGGCATCGACCCCGAGTCTCTGCGCGGCAGTGCCACCGGGGTGTTCGCGGGCCTGGCCTACTTCGGCTACGGCAATCACTTCGAGACACCCGAGTCCATCGCGGGCTACGCGCAGATCGGCTCGCTCCTGAGCGTGGCCTCCGGCCGGGTCGCGTACGCACTCGGCCTGGAGGGACCCGCGCTGTCGACGGACACCGCGTGCTCGTCCTCGCTGGTGGCGGTGCACCAGGCGGTGCAATCGCTGCGGCAGGGGGAGTGCTCCCTCGCGCTGGCCGGCGGCGTCACCGTGGTGGGGATGCCGCAGGTGTTCCGGGAGATGTCCAAGCAGCGGGGTCTGTCCGAGGACGGCCGGTGCAAAGCGTTCGCGGACGCGGCCGACGGCACGGGGTTCTCCGAGGGCGTGGGCGTGCTGGTCCTGGAGCGGCTCTCCGAGGCGCGCCGCAACGGCCGCAGGGTCTGGGCGGTCATCCGCGGCTCTGCCGTCAACCAGGACGGTGCCTCCAACGGCCTGACCGCGCCGAGCGGTCCGGCGCAGCAGCGCGTCATCAGGGCTGCCCTGGCCAACGCCCGACTGCAGCCGGGAGATGTGGACGCTGTGGAGGCGCACGGCACCGGCACGACCCTGGGTGACCCCATCGAGGCCGGTGCGCTCCTTGCCACCTACGGACAGGAACGCGAGAGCGCCGACCCGCTGTGGCTCGGCTCGCTCAAGTCGAACATCGGCCACACCCAGGCCGCGGCGGGCGTCGCAGGACTGATCAAGATGATCATGGCGATGGAGCACGGCGTCCTGCCGAAGACGCTGCACGTGGACCGTCCCTCCACCCACGTGGACTGGTCGGCCGGCGCGGTCGAACTGCTCACCGAGCCCCGCGTGTGGGCCACGCAGGACGGCCGGCCCCGCCGGGCCGGAGTGTCGGCCTTCGGTGTCAGCGGCACCAACGCGCACGTCGTCTTGGAGCAGGCACCCGAGCCGGAGCCCGAGCCCGACGAAGAGCACGAACCCCCGTACTGCGGAACCGATGTGGCGCCCTGGACACCGTGGGTGCTGTCCGCGCGGTCGGTGACCGCCCTGCGCGCCCAGGCCGCCAAGCTCCACGATTTCGCCGCCGCCGACAAGGAACTGGACCTCGCCGACGCCGGCTGGTCGCTGGCGGCGGGCCGCGGCGCTCTCGAACACCGCGCGGTGGTCGTCGGCCGTGACCGCGAGGAACTCCTCAGCGGGCTGAGCGCCCTCGCCGACGGCACCAACACCCCCGCCGTGGTGAGCGGCACGGCGGCGGAAACGACCGGCACGGTCTTCCTCTTCCCCGGCCAGGGCTCGCCCTGGGCCGGCGCGGCCCGGGAGCTGTACGACACCTACCCGGTCTTCGCCCGCAGCCTCGACGAGATCTGCGCCCGCTTCGACACTCAGCTGCCGTTCGCGCTGCGCGACCTCCTCCTCGCCGACGCGCCGGCCGGCCGCGAGCGCACCGACATCGCGCAGGCGGCCCTGTTCACGCTGCAGGTCAGCCTGTACCGACTGCTCACCCACGTCTGCCCGCAGCCCACCCGGCTCGTCGGCCACTCCGTCGGTGAGATCGCCGCCGCCCATGTATCCGGCGTCCTCGACCTGGACACCGCGACCCGGCTCGTGGCCGCCCGCGGACGCACCATGCAGAGCGTCACCGAACCCGGTGCGATGCTCGCCGTACGCACTGGCGAGTCCGGCATCGCCCCGCTGCTCGCCGAGTTCGACCGCGTCGGACTCGCAGCCGTCAACGGCCCCGAGTCCGTCGTGGTCTCGGGCCTGCGCGAGCAGGTCCACGCGATCCGTGACCGGCTCGTCGACGCGGGCACCTCCGCAAAACTGCTCCCGGTCGAGCACGCCTTCCACTCCCCGCTCATGGACCCGATCCTGGACGAGTTCGCGGCGGCGCTCGGCACTTTGCCCCCGGGCGAGATGGCCGTGCCCATCGTCTCCACCCGGCTGGGCCGCGAGGTCACGGCACAGGAACTCTCCCGCGCCGCCTACTGGGTCGGCCATGTCCGCGAACCCGTGCGCTACCACGACGCGGTGGAGCGCGCCCGCGCCCTGGGAGCGAACATCTTCGTCGAGGTGGGACCGGGCGCCACGCTCACCGGCCTCACCAAGGACGCCTTCGCCGCACAGGACGTCACGGACGCCGAGGTGCTGCCCGCGGCCCGGCGCGACCGACCGGCCGGGCAGGCGCTGATCGGCGCCCTGGCCGAACTGCACGTACGGGGCGCCTCGGTGGACTTCGCCGCCGTGTTCGGCAAGCGGCGCCGAGTCGATCTGCCCACCTACGCCTTCCAGCACCGGCGCTACTGGATGGACTTCCTGGCGGAACAGCAGTCGGCGGATGTCACCTCCGCGGGCCTCGCCGATCCCGCACACCCCTTGCTCGGGGCCCTGGTCGAGCACCCCGGCACCGGCGAGACCGTCCTCACCGGACTGTGGTCGCTGCGCAGCCACGGCTGGCTCGCCGACCACACCGTGTTCGACGAGACCGTCGTCCCCGCCACCGCCCTGATGGACCTGGCCCTGTCGGCCGGCGGGCACGTGGGCTGCGCCGCCCTGGAGGAGCTCACCCTCGAAGTCCCGCTGATCCTGCCCGACTCGGGCGACGTCCAGGTCCGCGTCGTCGCGGGCGCCGCCGACGAGCGCGGCCGCCGGGCCCTCGACGTGTACTCCCGCCCGGCCGTCGCCGACGTCGACGAACCGGGCAGCTGGCTGCGCCACGCCATCGGCACCCTCGCACCGGGCGACCCCGACACCCGGGACGACTCCGCTGCCCTGACCGCATGGCCGCCCGCCGGGGCCGAGCAGCTTGCCTTCGACACTCTCTACGACCACCTCTTCGACGCCGGCTTCGACTACGGCCCGGCCTTCCGCGGCCTGCGCGAGGTCTGGCGCCACGGTGACGACCTCTTCGCCCTCGCCACCCTCCCGCCCGACGCCGGGGCCCCGGCCGACGGGTTCGTCCTGCATCCGGCGCTTATCGACACCGTCCTGCACGCCGCGATCGTCGGCGGGTTCATCGAAGTCACCGGAGAACAGGGCAGGATGCCGTTCGCCTGGTCCGGCGTCGAGCCGGCCGGACGCGCGGCAGCCACGACCGTGCGGGTGCGCCTGCGCCGCACCGGCGAGGACCGCATCTCCCTGGCGGTAGCCGACGAACACGGCACTCACCTCGCCACCGTCACGGCCCTCACCTTCCGGCCGGCCGTCGCCGCGCAGGTCCGCTCGGCGCGCGGCGGCCAGGCACTGCCGCTGTACGAGGTGCGATGGCGGCCGCACGAGAGCGACGCGGCCTTCGACGGGAGCTTCGCCGTCCTCGGCACCGCTGAAGGCCTGGCCGCCCGGGTCCTCGCCGCGGGCGGCGAACGGGCCACACTCCACGCGTCCCTCGGCGGGGCGGGCCCCCACGGCGCACCCGGCCACCTCGTCCTGTGCCTGGACGACCTCGTGCCCACGGCGAAAGCCGAAGCGGACGGCACCGAGGTGCTCACCGCAGTCGCCGCCGCGGACACGTACGTCCTCGAGCGCGCTCAGGAGTTCCTCGCCCAACCGGCCTTCGCCGACACCACCTTGGTGGTGCTGACCCGCCTCGCCCAGGACACCGGCGCGGGCGAACGTCTCACCTCGCTGCCCGGCGCGTCCGTCTGGGGCCTGCTCCGCAGCGCCCAGACCGAGCACCCGGGCCGCTTTCGCCTCATCGACCTCGACGACGCCGAGAACTCCTGGGCGCGACTGCCCGACGCCCTCGCCCTCGACGAACCCCAACTCGCCCTGCGCGCCGGCAAGGTGAGCGTGCCGCGGCTGGCCGTGGCCGCCCCTGATGAGCAGCGCATCGAGCCCCCCGCGTCCGGCGCCCACCGGCTCGGCATCCCCACCAGGGGCACCCTGGAGAACCTGACGTGGGTGGAGTGCCCCGAGGTCGAGGCGCCCCTGAGTACCGGGCAGGTGCGTATCGCCGTACAGGCCGCAGGTCTCAACTTCCGTGACGTGACGATCGCGCTGGGCCTCATCGACGAGACCGCCATCGACGCCGGGCTCGGCAGCGAAGGCGCCGGCATCGTCCTCGACGTGGCCGACGACGTGACGCACCTGGCCCCCGGCGACCGCGTCACGGGCATCTTCTCCGGCGCGTTCGGCCGCACCGCGATCGCGGATCACCGCATGCTCGTGCCGGTCCCCGACGGGTGGAGCTTCGCGCAGGCCGCGTCCATGCCGTGCACCTTCCTCACCGCGTACCACGGACTCGTGCGGGTGGCCGGTCTCGAGAAGGGGCAACGCGTTCTCATCCACGCGGCCGCAGGCGGTGTCGGCATGGCCGCCGTACGGATCGCCCAGCACCTCGGAGCCGAGGTGTACGCCACCGCGAGCCCCGCCAAGTGGCCTGCGCTCAAGGCGCTCGGCATCGACGAGAGCCACCTGGCGTCCTCGCGCGATCTGGACTTCGCCGACACGTTCCGCGCCGCGACCGGCGGACGGGGCATGGACGTCGTCCTCAACTCCCTGGCCCACACGTTCGTCGATGCCTCGCTGACGCTGCTGCCCGCAGGCGGGCACTTCGTCGAGATGGGCAAGACCGATATCCGCGACCCCGAGCAGGTGGCCGCGGATCACCCGGGCGTCCGCTACGAGGCCTTCGACCTGTACGCGACCGGCCCCGACGCCCTGCAGGAGATGTTCCGGGCCGTCCTGGAGCTGTTCGCCGACGGCCGCCTGCAGTTGAACCCGCTGACCGTGTCCGACATCCGTGACGCCCGCCGTACCTTCCGTGAGATGAGCCAGGGCCGCCATGTCGGCAAGCTGGTCCTCGAGATCGGTGGCGGGTTCGGCGGTGGCACCGTACTGGTGACCGGCGCCACCGGGGGAGTGGGCCCGATCGTCGCCCGGCACCTGGTCCTCGAACATGGCGTACGCAGCCTGCTGTTGGCCAGCCGCTCCGGCCCCGCCGCCGAGGGGGCGGACCAGCTCGCCGCCGATCTGAGGGCCGCGGGAGCGCAGGTGCGGATCGTGGCCTGCGACGTCGCGGACCGCGACGCTGTGGCCCGGCTGCTGGCCTCTGTGCCCGGCAGGCATCCGCTCACCGCGGTGGTGCACGCGGCCGGCGCGCTGGCCGACGGAACACTCGAAACGCTGACCCCGCACAGCATCGACCAAGCGCTCGCGGCCAAGGCGGGCGGCGCCCTGCATCTGCACGAACTGACGCGCGGGCACGCCCTGTCGGCGTTCGTCCAGTTCTCCGCGTACGCGGGCCAGATCGGCAACGGCGGCCAGGCGGCCTACACCGCCGCCAACACCTTCCTCGACGCCCTGGCCGCCCAGCGCCGGGCCGACGGGCTGCCCGCCCGCTCGCTCGCCTGGGGATGGTGGTCCGAGAGCGGAGGCATGGCCGAGGAACTCGCGGAGGCCGACCTGTCGCGGCTGCGCCGTATGGGCATCGCCCCGATGACGAACGCCGACGCACTGGCCCTGTTCGACGCGGCGTGCGCGAGCGGCGGGTCCGTGTCGGTCCCGGCCCGTGTCGACCTCATGCCCCTGAGGAACAGGCCCACCGGGGAACTGCCGCCGCTGCTGAGGGACTTGGCGGCGTCCGACCGCCCCCGGCGCGCCAAACCGTCGACGCCCAAGGACTCCCGGCCGGCGGGCCTCGCCGAACGCCTGGCCTCCCTGCCGGCCGATGAGACGGACCAGGCGCTCCTGGAGTGGATGAGCGAGCAGGTCGCCGTCGTCCTCGGTCATGCCTCCGGCGCGGGTATCGACGTCGACCAGCAGTTCACCCAGCTCGGATTCGACTCGCTGACCGCCGTCGAACTCTGCAACCTGCTGGCCGCGTCGACCGGCCTGCGCCTGGCCTCCACCCTCGTCTTCAGTTATCCGACGCCGCGCGAACTCGCCGCGCACCTCTTGGGTCTGCTGCGCCCTGCGGCCGAGCCGGTCGCCGGCGACGACGCGGCGGACGCGGCCGACGAGGCGCACCTGCGCGAGGTGCTGAGCACGGTATCGGTCCAAAGCCTGCGCAGCGCGGGCCTGTTGGACCGGGTGCTCGCGCTGGCCGGCCCGGTCGGATCCGCCGCCGAGGCCGCCCCGGCCGAGGCGGCTCTCGCGGACGGACTGTCGGACCTGGACCTGGGTTCCTTGGTCGGACTGGCTCTGGGGGACAACTAGTGAGCGACGTGGCCGGCTCGGCCGGACGTACGGCAGGCGGGAACGACGACCGGATCCAGCGGGCCCTGCGCACCTTGCTCGAGGAGCGCGACCGCCTGCGGCAGGAGAACGAGCAGCTGGCGGCCCGCCGCAACGAACCGATCGCCGTCGTCTCCATGGCCTGCCGCTACCCCGGCGGCGTGACCTCGCCCGAGGACCTGTGGAACCTGGTGCGCGAAGGCCGCGACGTCATGAGCGACTTCCCGGACGACCGCGGCTGGCGGGATGTGTACGACGCCGACCCGGACACCCGGGGCACCGCGTACACCCGCCAGGGCGGTTTCCTGGACGACGTCGCGGGCTTCGACGCGGAGTTCTTCCACCTCAGCCCGCGCGAGGCGCTGGCCGTCGATCCGCACCACCGGCTGCTCCTGGAGACCTCCTGGGAGGTCTTCGAGCGCGCCGGCATCGTCCCGGCGAAGGTGCGCGGCGACGAGATCGGCGTCTTCACCGGGGTGAGTTCGACCGAGTACGGCTGGCGCTTCCTCGAAGGAGGTGACAAGGACCTCGAGGGCTACCTCCTGTACGGCAGCTCGCTGAGCGTGGCCTCCGGCCGGGTGGCGTACGAACTCGGACTGACTGGGCCCGCGGTGTCGGTGGACACGGCGTGTTCCTCGTCGCTGGTGGCCCTCCACCAGGCGGTGCAGGCGCTCCGCGCGGGGGAGTGCTCGATGGCGCTGGCCGGCGGCGCACTGGTGATGGCGACGCCCGCGATGTTCGTGGAGTTCTCCCGCCAGCGCGCTCTGTCGCCCGACGGCCGCTGCAAGGCGTTCGCCGACGGGGCCGACGGGACCGGTTGGGCGGAGGGGGTGGGCGTCCTGCTCCTGGAGCGGCTCTCGGACGCCCGGCGCAACGGCCATCCGGTCCTCGCCGTCGTGCGCGGCTCGGCCGTCAACCAGGACGGCGCCAGCAACGGCCTGACCGCACCCAACGGCCGCGCTCAGGAGAAGGTGATCCGCAAGGCGCTCGCCGACGCCGGACTCACGACGGCTGACGTGGACCTGGTCGAGGCGCACGGCACCGGCACCAAGCTCGGCGACCCCATCGAGGCGACCGCCCTCCTTGCGACGTACGGACAGGGCCGCGCCGAGGACAGCCCGGCGTGGCTCGGGTCCTTGAAGTCCAACCTGGGCCACACGATGGCGGCGGCCGGTGTCGGCGGCGTCATCAAGACCGTCATGGCCATGCGCCACGGCTATCTGCCGAGGACCCTGCACGTGGGCGAGGTCTCGCGGCACGTCGACTGGTCCTGCGGCGCCGTCGAGGTCCTCACCGAGGGCCGTGAGTGGCCCCGCGGACAGGGCCCGCGCCGGGCCGCGGTGTCCTCGTTCGGCGTCAGCGGTACCAACGCGCACGTCGTCCTGGAGGAAGCCCCGCACCAGGAGCAGCCCGACACCGAACCGGCGGCCGTCGTCGGCGGCGTGGTGCCGTGGGTGCTGTCCGGCAGAAGTGCCAAGGCCGTCCAGGAACAGGCCGCGAAACTGGCGGATCTCGTCGCCGCCGACCCCGGCCTCGACGTTGCCGACGTGGGCCACTCGCTGGTGACGAGCCGCTCCACGTTCGAGCACCGCGCGGTGGTTCTCGGCCGCGGGCGCGACGAGCTGACGGCCGGTCTTCAAGCGCTCGGCCGGGGCGCGGAGTCCGCCGCGGTGGTGCGTGGTGCGGCCGGCAAGCTCGGCCCGGTGGCCTTCGTGTTCCCGGGCCAGGGCTCGCAGTGGGCCGGAATGGGGCGTGAACTGTACGACGCCTTCCCGGTGTTCGCGCAGAGCCTGGACGAGTGCGCGGCCGCCCTGGCCGAGTGGGTGGACTGGTCCTTGCTGGACGTGATCCGCGGTGAGCCGGGCGCACCGGGCCTGGACCGGGTCGACGTCGTACAGCCCACGCTGTTCTCGGTGATGGTGGCCACGGCCGCCCTGTGGCGCTCCTTCGGTGTCGAACCGTCCGCGGTGGTGGGTCACAGCCAGGGTGAGATCGCGGCCGCCCACGTCTGCGGCGCACTGTCCCTGCGGGAGGCCGCCAAGGTCGTGGCGCGGCGCAGCCAAGCCCTGGCGGGACTCATCGGCCACGGCTCGATGGCATCGGTCGCGGAGCCTCTCGACGTGGTCGAGGCGAAGGTGGCCCCGTTCGGCGGCCGCATCAGCGTCGCCGTCGTCAACGGCCCACGCTCCGTGGTGGTCTCCGGGGAACCCGACGCCCTGGACGAGTTCGTGGCCGCGCTGAAGGCCGAAGGCTCCCAGGCCTCGCGGATCAAGGTCGAGTACGCCTCGCACTCGCAGCACGTCGACCGCGTACGCGACGACGTGCTCGCCGCGGTGGGCGACCTGGCCCCGGTCTCCTCGCGCCTGCCGTTCTACTCGACCCTGCATGGTGAGCTCTTCGACACCGCGGGGCTGGACGGCGCGTACTGGTACACCAACCTGCGCGAGAGGGTCCGGTTCGAGTCCTCCGTACGGCAGATGGCCGAGGACGGCTACCGGGTGTTCATCGAGATGAGCCCGCATCCCGTGCTCACCATGCCGGTGCAGGACACCGTCGAGAACGCACTGGAGAACGCACAGGGCGCGCTGGTGCTGGCCTCGACGCGGCGCGGCCACGCCGCGTCGGAGTCCCTCCTCGCGTCGCTGTCGGCCCTCCATGTCGCGGGCGCGTCCGTGGACTTCACGGCCCTGCTCGGAGAACGACGGCGTGTGGACCTTCCCACCTACGCGTTTCAGCGGCGCCGCTACTGGCTCAGCTCCTCGCAGGCGCCCCTGCCGGAGGCGGAAGCATCCGCTCCGGAACCACCCGTGCAGGAGGTCGTACCCCTGTCGCGGCGGATCGCCACGCTGACCGGCCAGGACGCGCGGGCCCTGGCGCTCGACCACGTCCTGACGAAGGTCGCCGTCGTCCTCGGCCACTCCAGCAGCGAATTGGTCGGCGCCGACCAGGAGTTCAAGGAGCTCGGCTTCGACTCGATGCTCTCCGTGGAGCTCAGCAAGCGCCTGGCCGCGTCGACCGGCATCAAACTGAAGCCGAACGTGGTGCTGCGCCATCCGTCACCGCGGCTGATCGCCGAGCACATCGTGTCCTGCTCGGCCACCTAGCTCCACGCCGCTCGTCGTCTCGCCGGCGGGACATCCCCATGTCTCGCCGGCGGGACAACGCAAGCCCGCCGGCGCAGTGTCCCGCCGGAACTCGAGGTGTGTTGAACGACCCCTCACCGCCCATGACCATGGCAGTGGGGCCCTGCTCATTCGCCCGCAACCAGGCTTATCTGTCGAGGGGTTGATTCGTGTGCGTTCGTTCGGCGCGTCGTCTGCGCATAAAGGCATGTGGCGGGCGCAGGAAATGGCTCCTGACACCCCGAACCACGCGCTGACCATGTGGGACGTGGACGGTGAGCTGAACGCCGAGCTCATCCGGTCCGCGCTCCTGCACGTGATGGGCGAGGCGGAGGTGCTGCGCGTCAACTTCGTCGAGAGGGACGGCTCTTTGCGCCTTGTTCCCCGCGAACTCGGCGACTGGCAGCCCTTCTTCCTCGACATCAGCGCCGAGGCCGACCCCGAGCAGGCGGCCCGCGACGCCATGGCAGACCTGGTCCGGGAACCCTTCGACCTGACGAAGGACCTGCTGTTCCGCCTCGGCGTGGTCAGGCTGGGCCGGACCCGCTCACTGCTCGTCATCGCCTACCACCATCTGATCTCGGACGGGTTCGGCGCAGGCGGTCTGCTCTCCAAGCGTCTCGCCGAGGTGTACACGGCGCTCGTCCGCGGCGAGGCCGTACCCGAGCTCGCACACCCCTGGGACGCCGAGTCGTTCGCGAACGAGGCCACGCAGTACCTCGCCTCCGCGAAGTTCGCAGAGGACTCGGAGTTCTGGCGCGACTATCTCAAGGACGCGCCGCCGCCCGCCCAGATCCCGCGCATCGCCCTGTCCGACGCCCAGCGTGCCGACCTGTCCGAACCGCTCTCCACCGCCGACCAGTGGTCGGAGGTGGCCGAGACCATCGGCATGGTGAGCCGCACACTGACCGTGCCGCGTGCCGAGGCCGACGCCTGGACGAAGACCGCGCAGTCCCTGGGCCTGTGGATGTCCCAGCTGCTGACCGCGGCCACCGCCGCTTACCTGCGCCACCGCTGCGACCGCCCGGAGTTCCTGCTGTCGCTCGCCGTCGGCAACCGCGTCGGCGTGGCGAGCAGGACCCCCGGGCTCGCGGTGAACGTGGTGCCGGTGCGCGCCCGTATCGGCCTGGACGCCACGTTCGCCGGCACGGCCGAGGCACTCGTGGACGAGACGTACGAGATCTTCGACCACACAGCCTGCCACTACTCCGACATCCAGCGGGCGGCCGGCACCACACTGAGCGGCCGCGGCAGTTACGGTGCCGTCGTCAACGTCGTCGAGTTCGTGGACCAGCTCCACTTCGGCGACAGCCCGGCGCGCTACGCGGGCGCCACGACCGGCACCTTCGAGGAACTGTCCATCGGCGTCTACACCGACGGCAGCCCCGACAGCGACCTGTTCATCCGGCTCGACGCGCCCTCCCGCCTCTACCACCGGGCCGAACTGCGCTTCATCGGGGAGGAATTGATCGCCTGCATCCGCGCCGCGGTCGCCGACCCCGGCCGGCCGGTCGGCGCGCTCGACCTGCTGGGCGGCGCCGAGCGCGAGAAGGTCCTCGCGGTCTCGCGCGGCACCGAGGCACCGCCGGCGGGCCTGACCGTTCCACAGCTGTTCGCCCGGCAGGTCGCGCAGCATCCCGAGGCCGTCGCACTGGTCGATGGCGATGCGGCCCTGACGTATCGCGAACTGGACCAGCGGACCGACCGGGTCGCCGAGGCGCTGAGCGGCCGGGGCCTCGGCCCCGACCGCATCGTGGTGGTGGCCCTGCCCCACTCGGCGGACCTTGCTGTCGCGCTCCTTGGCGTGGTGAAGTCGGGCGCGTCCTACCTTCCTGTCGATGCGTCGGCACCCGCGGAGCGCATCAGCGAACAGCTCGGTGAGACCCCGGTGTCCGCCCTGCTCACCGACGCGGACACGGCCCTTCGGCTGGGCGGCGGTCTGGAGGCGTCCGCGCTCGTCCTCTCCGACCTCCTCGCGCAGGACGCCGGGCCCAGCGCTCTTCTCGCGCCGCACCCGGACACTCTGGTGGCCGTGGTGAGCGACGCGAGTGCTGCCACGGCGGCACCCTTCGGCGTCACCCACCGCAATCTCGAGCGGTTCGTCGCGGACGCCAACTGGCGCGAGGCCGCCGGCGGCACGGTGCTGTGGCATACCCCGCACACCTCCGACGCCCTCGCCTTCGAGTTCTGGGCACCGCTGCTCAGCGGCGGCCGCGTCGTCCTGGCGCCCGCCGGGGAACTCGGCGGCGACGGCCTCGACCGAGCGCGCCAGGAACACGGCATCACCGCACTGTGGCTGCCCGCCGCCCAGTTCTCCACGATCGCCGCCGAGCGACCCGCGTCCTTCGCCGGACTGCGCGAGGTGTGGACCGGCGGCGACCGGGTGTCCGCGGCCGCGCTGCGCAAGGTCAGGGAAGCCTGCCCCGAGCTGACCATCGTTCACGGCCACGGCCTGACCGCGGCCACCGTGATCGCCGCCTGCCACCGGCTCGCCGCGGACGAGCCGGTGCGCCACGCCGGCACGGTCGGCCGCCCGATGGTCAACACGGCCCTGTACGTCCTCGGCCCCGGCCTGGGACCGGGCCCCGTCGGTGTGACCGGTGAACTGTACGTAGCCGGTGCCGGCGTGGTGCGCGGCCACCCGGGGCGACCCGTCAGGACCGCGCAGCGCTTCGTGGCCTGCCCGTTCGGCCCGGCCGGTTCGGTCATGTACCGCACAGGCGACCGGGTGCGCTGGGGCAGCGACGGACGCCTCGAGTACGTGGCGCGCGCCGACGCGCACGCCGATGTCCGTGGCGTACGTGTCGAACTCGCCGAGGTCGAGGAAGTGCTGAGCGAGCACCGCGGCATCGCTCAGTGCGCCGTCGTGGTCAAGGAGGACGGCCAGGGACAGCAGCGCCTGGTGGCCTATGTCGTCCCGGCGGCCGGCACGCCGCAGTCGGCCGACGAACTGCGCCGGTTCGCCGCCGGCTGGCTGCCGGAGTCCATGGTGCCGTCGGTGTTCACGCTCTTGGACCGGCTGCCGGTCACCGCGGCGGGACGCCTCGACCGGGCGGCGCTGCCCGCCCCCGTGCTCGACGACGACGCCTACCGTGCACCGCGCAACGACCGGGAACGCAAGCTGGCCGAAGCCTTCGCCGACGTACTGGAGTTGGACCGGGTCGGAATCGACGACGACTTCTTCGACCTCGGCGGCAACTCGCTGCGGGCCATCCGGCTGGTCGGCCTGATCCGGACGGAACTGGGCCAGGAGGTCTCCATCCGGCGGCTGTTCGCGGCGCGTACCATCACCGGCCTGTCGGACATGTGGAAGGACCTCGGCCAGTCCAGCAGGCCGAGCCTGCGCCGCCGCACGAGGGAGGGCGCGGTCCTCTGACCGCGCCCGGCCCCTGCCGGATCGGGGCGTGGGGTCGCGGCCTTCGCGGCGCGTGACTCCACGCACGGCGGCATGTGACTCCACGCACGGCGGCACCGGCACCGTCGGCGTGCCCCGTCGGCACCGCGCTTCCCCGTCGAGCACGTCGGCGCACCTCACGCAGTGCGGCCGAGGCGCCCTGCACACACCACAGAGCCCGGCGACAAAGTGCGGTCGCCGGGCTCTCGTACGCCCGAAATCCCCCAAGCGCGCCGGGTGCCGTCAGCCGGGGGGCGCCCCCGCGAGCAGCCCGTCGGTGACCGCCGCGGCGACCTTCTCCAGATGGTCGAAGAGGTAGAAGTGGCCGCCGGGAAAGACCTCGAGGGCGAAGTCTCCGGTCGTGTACCGCTGCCAGGTCCGGGCGTCCTCGACCGTCGTCATCGGGTCGCAGTCCCCGGTCAGGGCAGTCACCGGCACGCCGATCGGCTCGCCCCCGCCCCACTCGTACGCACCCAGCATGCGGTAGTCCGCCCGCAGGGCCGGCAGCACCAGCTCGAGGAGATCGGGGTCCTCGAGCATGGCCTGGTCGGTGCCGCCGAGGCGGCGTACATCGTCCAGCACGTCCTGGTCGTCGAACAGCTCGTACGCGCTGTCGTGGTGCTCGGGCCCGCCCCGGCCCGAGAGGAACAGGTGCTCAGGGGCGGGCAGCCGGCGTTCGGCCGTGAGGACCCGCGCGGTCTCGAAGGCGACGAGCGCGCCCATGCTGTGACCGAAGAAGGCGTAGGGCCGGCCAGGATCGGCCGCCAGGTCACGGGTCAACTCCGCGGCCAGTGCCGCCACGAGCGGACCGAGATCGGCGAACGGCTCCTCGCGGAAGCGGTCCTGGCGCCCCGGGTACTGCACCGCCAGCACATCGAAGGCGGACGGCAGGTGGTGCGCCAGTTCTTTGAACGCCGTGGCCGAGCCGCCGGCATGAGGGAAGCACACGAGCCGTGGCCCGCCGCCCGTTGACTTGGTGAAGCGTCGAAACCACGTGCTGTTCACGTGCGGTATCCCTTCGTCGGTGGCCGTCATCGCGAGCCGGCTCTTCTCATACGCGCCCGTCATCGCGAGCCGGCTCGTCTCGTACGCGCCCGTTATCGCGAGCCGGCTCGTCTCGTACGCGCCCGTCATCGCGGGCCGGCTGTCGCCGTACGCGCCCGTCGTCGCCCGATGCCGCTCAGCCCTGCAGGGCCGGCCCGCACCACGTCGTGAGTGCGTCGCGCAGCCCGGGCAGGTCAGGCGCGGCGCCCTCGGCGGCCCAGGCGACATGGCCGTCCGGCCGTACGAGCAGCGCGGTCGGCGGGGGGATGTCGCCGACAGCCGGTACGTGCCACAAGTCCTGTCCGCTGCGTGCCTCGACGAAGTCGACGCGGCCGGCCCAGCCCTTGGCGACCAGGGCCAGTTCGGTGTCGTCCCGCAAAGCGAGCAGGACGGGCCGCCCCGAGTGCAGCAGCTCGTACACGCGCTCCGCGTCCTCGGTGTCGTCGAGCCAGGCGTCCGGGACCCGGCGGCCCACGAGCGGGTGGTCGCCGTCGATCGGGTAGCGGATGTCGAGCGCCGTCAGAAGATGGCGCAGGTACCGGTTGACGTCGTCGAACACGATCAGAGAGCCGAACACCTCGCGCAGCGCGTCGGTCTGCGGCCCCGGCCGCACCAGCGCCGACTGCGCCCGGGTGTTGGCGAGCACGCGCTCCGCGACGGGGTGGCGCTCCGCGTGGTAGCTGTCGAGGAGCGTGGCCGGCGCCTGTCCGCGCACCACCGCGGCCAGTTTCCAGCCGAGGTTGACCGCGTCCTGCACGCCCATGTTGAGGCCCTGCCCGCCGGCGGGGAAGTGGATGTGGGCCGCGTCGCCCGCGAGGAGCACCCGCCCGGCCACGTAACGGTCGGCCTGCCGCGCCGCGTCGTTGAAGCGGGAGACCCAACGGGGGTTGCGCATCCCGAAGTCGGTGCCGGCGACCCGGATCATCGACTCGCGCAGCTGCTCGAAGGTGACCTGTTCGTCGCGGTCCACGACCCGGTCGAACTCGGAGGTGATCACGCGGTGCCAGCCGGGCTGGAAGGCGATCGCCGAGTAGTCGCCGGCGTGGGTGCGGCGCACCCACACGTAGTCCTCGGGCAGTTCGGGCAGCTCGACGTCGCCGATCAGCGCCGTCATCGTCGGATCGGTGCCGGGGAAACCGATCCCGGCCAGCTTGCGCACGGTGCTCCGGCCGCCGTCGCAGCCCACCAGATAGCGGGCCGTGAGGGTCGGACCCGTGGCCGCGGGGCTGCGCGTCTCGACGCTCACGCTGTCCTCGTCCTGGGCGAGGGCGCATATCTCACTCGAGCGCAGCACGCGTACGCCGAGCTCGCCGGCCCACTCCTCCAGGATCCGCTCGATGTCGGACTGCAGGATCATCAGCGGGTACGGGTGGCGGGACTCCGACTCGTCGAAGTCGAGGTAGAGGCCCGCGAAGTGACCGACCGGCTGCAGATCACCCTCCGCGAGGAACCGGTCCACGATGCCGCGCTGGTCGAGGATCTCCAGGGTGCGGGAGTGGATCCCGCCGGCCCGCGACTCGCCCGAGCGCTGCGGCAGCCGCTCGAGCACCACCACGTCGACGCCGGCGAGCCGCAGCTCGCAGGCGAGCATCAGGCCCGTGGGCCCGGCGCCCGCGACGATCACATCCGTGTCCATGCCGGTGCGTCCCACGTCGTTACCTCTCAGTCGACTCGCCCTGTCACGTCGTCAGCTCACGTTCACGCACGGGTAGCGGTCGTTCAAGGCACTCAGGTGCCCGGCCGGGCCGGCGCACGCCGGGGTGGCCGCAACCGCCGACGGGGGTCCTGTCCCCCCGGCGGGACGGGTCTCAGGCAGCGTCCAGCGCTTGGGTGATCTTCCGGCTCATCGCGGTCAGCGTGGGCTGCGGTTCGCCCTTTCCGGTACGGGCGGACGCCTCGACAGCGACCAGGACGGTGCCGCGGAAATTCTCGGCCTCCTCGGGGGCCTGTTCCTTGAGCAGTTCCATCGACCGTGTCAGCGCGGGCAGGACACGGTCCGCGATCTCGGCGGCCGACTTGCCGCTCAGATCGCCGACCTGGCTCTTCTCCGCCAGGACATGACCGACCAGACCGGTCGCGGACGTCAGGGCGATGCTGCCCTGCGTGGCCACCTTGTGGGGCGAGTCGGCGCCGGCGGCGGCCGCCATCAGCGTGACCGCTCCGTACGCGGCGTTGCGCAGCACGAGCTTGTCCTGGTCGTCGAGCGTGGGGGACATGAGGGCTCCTTGTCTTGCCGGGCACGCAGGCAGGCGGGGAGGCCCGCCGGGTGCCCGTGGGGGATGGCATGCGGCCGGCGGGCGGGTCGAGGACTCGGTGAGGCTCTTCACCGATCCCGCCGGAGCTCACGCGGGCGAGCCTGCCAGGGGCGTCTCGACGCGTACTCGTGCGCCGCTCGAGCGGCGGTCGAGGCATGAGCCGTTGTCGTCCAAAGCTCGAACCGCCTTCTAGCCGCATGGCAGAAGCTGGCCGCCGGATCATCACGAGGCCGATGCGCCATGCGGTCTTCACGACGACCGGAAGGGACATTCCCATGACCGCTCTGGACGACGTTCCGGTCGGGCAGCAGCGTGGCACGGTCGACGAACTCGAGGCTGTCCGTGCCGCCATGCGGCGCGGTCCGAGTGACCGGGCCACCCGGACGCAGCACGCCAAAGGCAAGCTCACCGCCCGCGAACGACTCCAACTCCTCTTCGACGACGGAAAGTTCACCGAGGTAGAGGGCCTGCGCAGACACCGGGCGAGCGGCTTCGGCCTGGAGGACCGACGCCCGTACACCGATGGCGTGGTCACCGGCTGGGGCGAGGTGTTCGGCCGTCCCGTCTTCGCCTACGCCCATGACTTCAGGATCTTCGGCGGCTCTCTCGGCGAGGCGCATGCCGAGAAGATCCACAAGATCATGGACATGGCCTCCCGGGCCGGCGCACCGCTGGTGGGGCTGTGCGACGGCGCAGGCGCCCGCATCCAGGAGGGCGTGACCGCCCTGGCCGGCTACGGCGGGATTTTCCAGCGCAACGTCCGCAGCTCCGGGGTCATTCCGCAGATCAGCGTCATGCTGGGTCCCTGCGCGGGCGGGGCCGCCTACTCGCCCGCACTCACCGACTTCGTCTTCATGGTGCGCGGCACCGCCCAGATGTTCATCACCGGCCCCGACGTGGTGGAAGCCGTCACCGGCGAGCAGATCAGCCATGACGAACTGGGCGGAGCCCACGCCCACACCACGCTGTCCGGGGTCGCCGCGTTCGCCTACGACGACGAGGCGAGCTGCCTCGCGGACGTGCGTTATCTGCTCTCCTTCCTGCCTTCCAACAATCGCGAGCAGCCTCCCGCGGAGCCTTGCGCCGACCGGCCCGGCCGTCTCACCCCGGCGCTGCGCGAGCTGGTGCCGTCCGAGCAGAAGCGCGCGTACGACATGCGCGCGGTCATCGCGGAGTGCGTGGACTTCGGTTCGTTCTTCGAGGTGCACGAGGCATGGGCCCCCAACGTGGTGTGCGCCCTGGCCCGCCTCGACGGTCATGTCGTCGGCATCGTCGCCAACCAGCCCGTGGCCCTGGCCGGTGTCCTCGACATCAAGGGCAGCGAGAAGGCAGCCCGGTTCGTGCAGTTCTGCGATGCGTTCAACATTCCCCTGGTGACCCTGGTGGACGTACCGGGATTCCTGCCCGGCGTCGACCAGGAACACGGAGGGATCATCCGGCACGGCGCGAAACTGCTCTACGCGTACTGCAACGCCACCGTCCCCCGCGTCTCGGTGATCCTGCGCAAGGCCTACGGCGGTGCGTACATCGTCATGGACTCGCGTTCCATCGGCTCGGACATCTCGCTGGCCTGGCCCGGCAACGAGATCGCGGTGATGGGCGCCGAGGGCGCCGCGGGTGTGGTCTTCCGGCGCGAGATCGCGGCCGCGGACGACCCCGATGCCGCTCGCCGACAGCACATCAAGGAGTACCGCGACCGGCTCATGCACCCCTACTACGCGGCCGAACGCGGCCTGGTGGATGACGTGATCGACCCTGCGGAGACCCGCGTCCGGCTCATCGACGCGCTCGCCGTGCTGCGCACCAAGTACGTGACGCAGCCTGCCCGCAAGCACGGGAACCAGCCCCAGTGACGACAGGAGCCGACACGCGTATGTCCGTGGAAACCCTTGCCTCCGCACCGACAGCGACAGAGCTGTCCGCCAAGACCGAGCAGTCCGCCAAGACCGAGCAGTCCGTCAAGACCGAGCAGTCCGTCAAGGAAGTCCGCCGTCTGGACCGGGTGATCATCCGGTTCGCGGGTGACTCGGGTGACGGTATGCAGCTGACGGGTGA
>NZ_JAEIMH010000075.1:0-29097 GCF_016464295.1 Streptomyces sp. N35
TGCAACGCCCCCGACTCCCCACCCCCCCACCCCGCCATCCCCCTAACCCCGCCCAACCCCGAACCCCACCTACCCCTGCGCCGCCCTGGACGGAACCTCCACACCCAGCCCGTCCGGCGTTTGAGGACGTCTTTCGTCTTTGGGTGCGGATCCTCTGGAGTGACGGTCGAGTCAAGCAGTGAGGTTGAATTCCTGCCGGTTTCCGCACCGTCGAGGACCGGCGGTCGGCGATCAGGTGTCGATGACGAACCGACCCGGGGGACGGATCAGGACGGTGTTCCGCTGCCGTGATCGGGAAGGTGCCTGCCGAGCTGGCCGGCGTGCACGCTGGGAGCGTTCACCGGCACTCGGCGCACACCTGGTCCGGGCCGTTCCGCTGTTGTACGACCTCCTCAGCGGCCCCGGCGAAGGCGCGGGTCCGCGCAGTTTCCGTCGCCGCGCGCCACACCAGGCCGTACTCCAGTGGCGGGGCCTCGGCGAATGGGACGTACGCGATGTTGGGGCGGGCGTAGTACCGGACCTCGTGCGACGCGACTGGGTGTACTCCATGGCCCGCGCCGACGAGAGTCAGGAGCTCCTGTCGGGTCGTGGCCGCCTCGACGCGCTCGACGGGGCTGCCGTCGGGGGCGGTTCGGGGCAGGAGGTGGTCGAGCCAGTAGTCGGGGACGGGGCCGGAGAGGCTGATCACCTTGTCCCTCGCGAGATCGTCGAGCCGTACCGACTCCCGGCGCGCGAAGGGGTGCCGGGTGGAGACGGCCAGGACACGGCTGTCGGAGATCAGCACGGGACCGGTCCGCAGATCGGGCTCTGCTACGGGGAACTGCCCCAGCAGCAGGTCGAGTTCACCCCTGCGCAGCGGACCGAGGGGATCCCCGAGCGGGGCCTCGTGGAGGGTCACTCCCCCGGCCCCGGGATGGCTCTCGCGGTACGCGGACGAGGCGAGCAGCACCAGTTCACCCGCCAGCGGGCTGGTGAACCCCACCCGCAGCGGCTCGGCGAGGCCGCGGCCAGCGGCAACCGCCTTCTCGATGCCTGCCCTGATGAGCTCGTAGCCGGGGCGGACGTCGTTGAGGAAATCGCGTCCGACCGGCGTCAGTTCCACACGCCTACTGGTCCGGTCGAACAGCGCGGCGCCGATCTGCCGCTCCAGTTGCTTGATGGTCTGACTGACCCTGGCCTGGGACACGAAGAGCCGCTGTGCGGTGCGGCCGAAGTGCAGTTCCTCCGCGAGGGTCAGGAATATTTCGAGGTCTCGGCGTTCCATAAGGCACAGGTTATGGATCATGGAGTGATCTGTCATTGTTCGAGGTGCGGCGGTCGTTGAAGCTGGAGCACATGAACACACACCCGAACACCCCCGCTGCCCAGCCGCTCGCCGTCATCACCGGAGCCAGCTCGGGTATCGGCGCCGCCACCGCCCGCGCCCTCTCCGATCTCGGCCACCCACTGCTCCTCCTGGCCCGCAGGCTCGAGCGGACCGAGGCCCTCGCCCTCCCCGACACCCTCGCCCGCTCCGTCGACGTCACCGACGCCAAGGAAGTGGCTGCTGCGGTCCGGGAGGCGGAGGAGTTGTACGGGCCCGCTGACCTGATCGTCAACAATGCGGGAGTGATGCTCCTCGGCGACGTGGCCCACCAGGACGCAGCCGAGTGGGAGCGGATGTTCGACGTCAATGTACGGGGACTGCTCCACGGTGTTCGAGCCGTGCTGCCAGGCATGATCGAGCGTGGCCGCGGGACGATCGTCAACGTCAGCTCGGTCGCGGGCCGCAGGACTTACGCCGGCCACACCGTCTACAGCGGCAGCAAGTTCGCCGTGCACGGCATCTCCGAGAGCCTGCGCGAGGAGGTTTCAGGCAACGGCGTGCGTGTGATCACCATCGCCCCCGGGGCCGTGGAGACCGAGTTGCTCTCCCACACCACAAACGAGGCCATCAAGGCCGACTACCAAGCCTTCAAGGACTCGATCGAGGTGCTGGTCCCTGAGGATGTGGCAGCAGCGATCAGCTTCGCGTATCAGCAGCCGCAACGCGTCACCCTGCGCGAACTGGTGCTCGCGGCCACCGCCCAGGCCGCATGACCTGCTTGCGTCCCTGGACCGGGCCGGCCGATCGCCACCGGCGCCCGAAGGCGCCTGCCTACATCTGACCGGCCTCCTCGGCATCATCGGCGCCCGTTGGGGCCTTGACGGCGCCGAAACCGTCCTTCATTTTCCGCACCCTTCGTCTTTCAGACCCTGCGGCGTTTGAGCAGATCCGAACGAAGTTCGGATGAAGAGGTCCGGGGCGGACCGCACAGCGGGCGAGGGCGTCAGGGGTGGAGGGTCTGGGCCGAGGCGAGGCCCACGTAGGCGGCGCCCAGGCCGGCGAGGACGCCGCCGAGGGCGTTGGCCGTCGCGTGTAGGGGGGCACCGGAGCGGGCAAGGGTGAGCGTCTCGTACGAGAAGGTGGAGTACGTGGTGAGCGCGCCGCACAGCCCCGTGCCGAGGAACAGCAGGGCGTGGGAGTTGAGGGCCGCGCCCGTGAGGAATCCGAGCAGGAGCGAGCCCGCGATGTTGACGGTGAAGGTGCCCCAGGGGAAGCCGGTGGTGTGGCGGGACTGGACCGCGCGGTCGGTGAGGTAGCGCAGGGGGGCGCCGAGCATGCCGCCGGTGAGGACGAGGAGCCAGTTCACGCGGGGACTCCCAGGGCCTTGCGGGTGGCGGCGGCCGCGAGCGAGACGGCCACGAGGGCGGCGGCGAGCGTGGCGGCCAGGTAGGCGAGCGCAGTGCCGGAGTGGTCGCGGTCGATCAGACGCTGGATGTCGACCACGTACGTGGAGAAGGTGGTGAATCCGCCGAGGACTCCCGTGCCGAGGAAGGGGCGGAGCAGGGGCGGGGTGGACCGGCCCGTCTCGGTGACCGCGACCATCAGGACGCCGATCAGGGCGCAGCCGATGACGTTGACCCACAAGGTCGTCCAGGGGAAGGCCTCGGGGCCGGTCGGCCAGAGCAGGGAGGCGGCGTAGCGGGCCGTGGCCCCGAGGCCGCCGCCCAGGGCGACGGCCGCCAGGACCGGGGCCGTTCGGGGCTTGGAACGGGGCCCGCTGTCCGCTTCTCGATCGTGCAGCACTGCGGCACCATATCCGGGCACTCCGTCAGATCATGGAAACTAACGCACCGTCACCATTGCGTCGCGCCTCGCGAATCGTCCCAACCTCCGTGATTCCTTGCGCCGTTGGGGGTACGGACCGCCCTGAGCGGGGATGACACGAGTGGCGCCGCACCGCCGCACCTTCCGCTTGTGACGGCCGACGCCCGTACCGATGCAGCCCGCGGAGGACATTCGTCACTCCGCGTCACAGGATGGGGGCCTCGGGAGTGGCCATGGGGACCGCGGACTTCACGTTCGGCCTGGAGCACCGCACGGCCGGCACGACCCTCTTCCTGCTGCTCAGCGGAGAGCTCGACATCTGGGCCGACGGGGAACTGGCCCCGCGCGCGGCCCGGTTGATCGGCGCCGTAAGACCCGAGGTCGTGATCGATCTGCACCATGTGACCTTTCTCGACGCGGGCGGGCTGCGGCTGCTCCTCGGGATACGGCACCGGGTGGCCGACCGTCAGGGCACGGTGCGTCTCGTCCGCGCCCACGGCCAGCCGCACCGGGTGCTCCGACTGACCGGCCTCGCGCGCGAATTCGACCTGGTGCGCGGGGAGCCGGACGACGGCGGCGGGCGAGGCCCGGCCGTGCCCGCCTGAGGGCCGGCGGCGAGTTGTAGGGTTCCCGGGAGGCGGCTCGGCGAGGTGCCGCGCCACATGCCACCTGGGGGGACCAGTGCCGGCGGGCAAGAGTTCATCGCACCTGATACCGACCGGGGACGACCACAAGGTCACCCCGGCCGAGCTGTTCTTCGATCTTGTCTTCGTCTACGCCATCACCCAGGTCACCGCGATGATGGCGGACCACACGACCGCGGGCCGCATCGCCGGATCGCTGGTGGTGCTCGCCCTGCTGTGGTGGTGCTGGTGCTGCTTCTCGTGGCTCGGCAATGTGGTGCGGGCCGATGCGGGCGCGCTGTTCGCGGTGCTCGTGGCGGTGATGGGCGTGATGCTTGTCGTCTCCTTCGCGCTGCCCGAGGTGTACGCCGACCAACACGGCGGTGTGGACGCGCCGTTGGTGTTCGTGCTCTGTTACGGGGTCGTACGCCTGCTGCATCTCGTCTCGTACTGGATCTCGGCGCCGGACGACCCCGCACTGCGGTCGACGGTGCGCCGGATCGCGCTGACATCGGTGGCGCCGCCGTTCGCGCTGCTGCTGGTGGGTGCGGCGTTCGACGGCCGCACGCAGATCCTCATCTGGGCCGGGGCGATGGTGCTCGACTACGCGATGGTGTTCCTGACCCGGGGCTCGGGCTGGCGGGTCGCCTCGCCGGGGCACTTCGCCGAACGGCACGGCCTGATCGTCATCATCGCCCTCGGCGAATCCATCGTGGCCATGGGTGTCGGCATGCGCGACTACGCGCTGACCGTCCCGGTGATCGCGGCGGCGGCGCTCGGGATCCTGGTCGTGGCGGGCATGTGGTGGATGTACTTCCGCAAGGTCGCCGAGCCGGCCGAACACCGCATCGCCCGGGCGGAAGGCGCGGAGCGCACCAAGCTCGCGAGCGAGGTGTACACGTATCTCCATCTGCCGCTGATCGCGGGGATCGTGCTCTGCGCCCTGGGGATGAAGATCGCGCTGCACCAGATCGCCGACACGAAGCACTACGACCTGTCCGAGCCGCTGCACGGAATCGTCGCGTGGGCGCTGCCGGGCGGGGTGGGGCTGTACCTGCTGGCCTCGGCCGCGATCTTGGCCCGGGTGTCGGGCCGGGGGTCGCTGGTGCTGCTGGTCGGCGGCGGACTCTGCCTGGTCGGCGGTCCGTTGGTGACCGTGGTGCCCGCGCTGGTCGCGCTCGCCCTGCTCGGGGCCGCGGTCGCGGGGATGGCGGCGCTGCACTCGCGGGTGGCGCGGCCGGCGCTGGGGTCGGCTGCCGCGGAGGCGTGAGGTGGCAGGCCGCCTGTGTGTCGGAGCCGCTTCGCCGGCCAGTCGAACAGTGCGCGCCGATCTCAGATCGCCTTCGCCGGCCAGTCGAGCAGTCGCGCGCCGATCACCGCGGTCTGCAGCGTGTAGCGGTGTACGGGGTCGGCCGGGTCGGAGCCCGTCAGCTGATGTATCCGTTGCAGCCGGTACGTCAGCGCCCGCACGCTCAGGCTGAGCCGCCGCGCCGCCTCCGCGGCGACACAGCCCGCGTCGAAGTACAGGGTCAGCGTCTCGAGCAACGGCTCGGCCCCACCGCGCGCCTCCTGCAAGGGTCCCAGGGCTGTGCGGACGAGATCGGCCATGGCCTCGCGGTCACGGGTGAGAACGGGATAGACGAGCAAGTCGGCCGCGTTCAGAACGGGTTCGTCGAGGTGCAGGCGCTCGGCGAGGTCGAGGGCGCCGAGCGCCTCCTCATAGCTGCGCACGACGCCGCCGGCGCCGGGGTGCGGCCTGCCGAGCGCGACCTGACCGCCGTCGGTGGCCGCGTGCGCCTGCTTGGCGAAGTAGGTGAGGACCTCCATCTGATCGCCGGGCGCGATGCAGATCAGCCGGCCGTCCTTGGTGGTCAACAGGATCGACCGGTCGCCGAAGCGCGCGTGCAGCGCCGCCGCGACGCCGCGCCCCACGGGGTCGGTCTCCGTGTACGCGTCGGGCCCCGCGGCCACGGCCACGGCATGGGCGTGGGCCAGACGCAGTCCGAACCGCTCGGACTGCTCCGCGAGGCGCCCGAGGTCGCTGCCGCCGTGCAGCAGATCGTCGATGAACTCCCGCCGCGCCGCCTCCTCCCGGCGTACGGCGAGGCGCTGGGCGCGCTCGTATCCCTCGGCGAAGGCGTCGACGGCCTGCTCGACCGCGGCGAGGACGCTGTCGGCGTGCCGCACCACGGAGGGCCAGGCGCACCGGGTCGCGGCGAGGTGTTCCTGGACGAGTCCGCGCAGGGCGTGCCCTTGTTCGGCGGCCCGTTCACCGAGTGTGCGGCGCAGTTCGAGTTCGTCACGCGTGAGGCGCCGGCCGGTCGTGGACACGGCCGTGAGCAACTCGGCATAGCCATCGAGGTACTCCGCGGTCTCTTCCGCCCCGGCCATCGGCTTCCCACCCTCATGTGCGCACGGCTGCCGGGCTCGCCCACAGCGCTCCCCACGCCCGACGGCGCGACCCGGCATCAAGAACGCGTCAAGACTGCCGGATCCCGGCAATGCGATCAAGCCGCAGGCGCTGGCAGGCTCTGCTCACGGGTGGGAACGGGGGATGCACGGGGGAATGCCCGGTGCCGGATCTCGGAAGGGAACGGCACCGGGCCCACCCGTATCCGATCCAGGAGCATGTGACGCACACCGGCGGAAAGGGGGGAAGGGATGGGTGAGTTCCTGCGCCTGACGTTCGCCTTCCCCACCGTCCTGCTGAGCGGCGCGCTGGTGGTCGTCTTCGGGTTCTGGCTCCTGACGCTGCTCGGCGCGGCCGATCCGGACAGCTTCGACGCGGACGTCGACTTCGGCACGGCCGGACTCGGGGGCGTCCCCGTCACCGTCACGGTGTCCCTGCTCACCGCCACCGCGTGGTTCGGCTCGCTCGCCGGCGCGGCGCTGCTCGACCGTACGCAACTGTCCGGGATCTCCTTCGCGGCCGCCGCCTGCGCGCTGCTCGTCCTGGCGCTGCTCGCCGCATGGCGGGTGACGCGGCTGCTCGTACGCCCGCTGCGGGCGCTGTTCCCCGACGAACCCGGGCCGTCCCGGCAGGACTTCGTCGGCAGCGTCGCCGTGATCCGCACCGGTCGGGTCGACGGGACGTTCGGCCAGGCCGAGGTCACCGCCGCGGACGGCTCCACGGCTGTCGTCCAGGTCCGGCTGAGCGCACGGGACTTGGCGTCGCCCTCCGGCTCGCTCACCGTCGGCTGCAACGCGCTGCTCTACGCCTACGACGAGACCGGCGAATTCTTCTGGGCCGCGCCGCACGCCGCCCTCGACGCTCCGTAACCACGTCGTCATCGACGCCCGGCAAGGGCCTCCGTGCCGCAACGGCACCGAAACTCCAAGGACTCCGCATGAACGCCATCACCATGGGCATCGGCGTGCTCATCGCCGTCGTCCTCGTCATCACGATCGGCCTGCTGCTGATCATCACCCGGCTGTTCCGCAAGGTGGAACAGGGCAAGGCGCTGATCGTCTCGAAGATGCGCAAGGTCGATGTGACCTTCACGGGACAAGTCGTGCTGCCTGTGCTGCACAAAGCCGAGGTCATGGACATCTCGGTGAAGACCATCGACATCACGCGCACCGGACGCGACGGGCTGATCTGCCGTGACAACATCCGAGCCGACATCCGTATCTCGTTCTTCGTCCGGGTCAACAAGACCGTCGAGGACGTCATCAAGGTCGCCCAGGCGATCGGCACGCAGCGGGCGAGCGACAAGGAGACGCTCCAGGAGCTGTTCAACGCCAAGTTCTCCGAGGCGCTCAAGACCGTCGGCAAGCAGCTGGACTTCACGGATCTGTACACCAAGCGCGATGAGTTCCGTGACCGGATCATCGCCGTCATCGGCACCGACCTCAACGGCTACAGCCTCGAGGACGCGGCGATCGACTACCTCGAGCAGACGCCCCTGGTCCAGCTGGACTCCTCCAACATCCTTGACGCACAGGGCATCCGGAAGATCACCGAGCTGACCGCGATCGAGCATGTGCGCACCAATGAGTTCCAGCGCCACGAGGAGAAGGAGATCACCCGCCAGAACGTCGACGCCCGCGAGGCGATCCTGGAGCTCGAGCGCCGCCAGGCGGACGCCGAGAGCAAGCAGCGGCGGGAGATCCAGACCGTGCGGGCCCGTGAGGAGGCCGAGACGGCGAAGGTCGTCGAGGAGGAGCGGCTGCGCTCGCAGAGCGCGTTCCTGAAGACCGAGGAGCACCTGGGGATCCAGCGCGAGAACCAGTCGCGCGAGGTGGCGGTGGCCGCGAAGAACCGCGAGCGGGTCATCGCGATCGAGAACGAGCGGATCGAGAAGGACCGCATGCTCGAAGTGATCGCCCGGGAGCGGGAGACGTCGCTGACGCGGATCTCCGCCGACAAGGAGGTCGAGGCGGAGAAGCGCGAGATCGCCGAGGTCGTACGGGAGCGGGTCGCGGTGGACCGTACGGTCGCCGAGCAGGAGGAGTCGATTCTGCGGCTGCGGGCGGTCGAGGAGGCCGAGCGGAAGCGTCAGGCCGTGATCATCGCGGCGGAGGCACAGGCGCAGGAGAACCTCGTCAAGGACATCAAGGCCGCGGAGGCGGCCGAGGCGGCGGCCACCCACCGGGCCGCCGAGGAGGTCACGCTCGCCGAGGCCCGGGTGAAGGCAGCGGATCTGGACGCCCGCGCCAAGATCCGGCTCGCGGAGGGGGTTCAGGCCGAGTCGGCCGCGGCGGGGCTCGCGGCGGTGCAGGTGCGCGAGAAGGAGGCCGACGCGATCGAGAAGGCCGGGCGAGCGGAGGCCGAGGCAACGGAGGCGAAGCTGCGGGCCGAGGCCGAGGGGATCCAGGCCCGGCTGCAGGCCGAGGCCGTGGGTCTCACCGACAAGGCGGCCGCGATGGCCGCGCTGGACTCGGCGTCCCGGTCGCACGAGGAGTTCCGGCTGCGTCTGGAGGCCGAGAAGGACATCCGGCTCGCCGGCATCGAGGTGCAGCAGAAGGTCGCGGAGGCGCAGGCCATGGTGGTCTCCGCCGGGCTCGAGAACGCCGACATCAATATCGTCGGCGGCGAGTCGGTCTTCTTCGACCGGCTGCTCTCTTCGATCTCGATGGGCAAGAGCGTCGACGGGTTCGTCCAGAACTCGCGGACGGCGCAGGCCCTCGCCGGTCCCTGGCTGGACGGCTCGTCGAGCTTCCCGGAGGACCTGGGGCGGATCATCGGCTCGGTATCCACCTCTGACGTGCAGAACCTGACCGTCTCCGCCCTCCTGATGAAGCTGATGAAGACGGGTGCGGGACCCGCCGAGCAGGTGCAGCAACTGCTCGACAAGGCAGGCGAGCTGGGCCTCGCGGACACCCGGGTGAGCGAACTCGCCGGGGCGCGGGACGCGGCCTGATCACCCTCGCACCGGAGCCGGCGCACAGGAACGCCGGCTCCGGCCCCTCCTCGTATCGGAGCTGAACGATGCCCACCGCCCTCGATGCCGGAACCTATGACCTGCTGCGCGACCGTCTGACCGCGCAGGCCGCCGAACTCGCCCGACGGACCGAGGCGTTGAACGTGCGCCGCACCGAGGCCTTCGGCTCGGGCGGGATGGAGCTCGGCGCCACCGAACGGATCCGCACCGGGCACCCTTGCGTACCCCGCGACATCATCAGCGTCGGCGGCCGGCTCCTCTTCGGCTACAACGTCCCTCCCGGTCCGCAGCCGCAGACGGCGGTCGGCGATGTCTTCGCGCTGCACGACCACGAGCTCAACCCGCTCGACGAGGGCGCGGTCCCCGGCCTGCTCGACGATCCGGCGTTCGCGCGCGAGTTCGCGGCCCTGTACCGGTACTACCGTGACGCCCGGCTGCTGCAACTGCGTCTGGTCGACGGCACGTTGCTGGCCGTGTTCCAGACCGGCGAGAAGACCGGGGACATCCGCGTCCTTCGCTGGGCGGTGGCGTCGGACGGCACGGTGACGTTCCTGGACGCGCGCGGCGATCGCGACCATGTCTTCCCGCCGTCGCACGACTTCGTCTGGACCGAGACCACCCGCGCGGACCACGTCCTCGGCCGGCACCCGCATATCTCCGTGGACGGCGCGGTGTTCGTGGCGACGGTCGGCGGCACGCTCACCGTGAAGGGCGAGAACGACACCGAGTCCGCCGAGGGCATCCACAGTGAGCCCGTCGACGAACCGCTGCAGTCGCTGGCCGACGCCGACGTGGAGTACGCACAGGTCGGCGCGCTGATCCTGCTGCGCGTGCGGCCGTACAAGGAGACCGCCCACCGCTACCTGGTCTTCAACACGCTCACCAGGACCGTCGTACGGTTCGACGGCATCGGCCAGGCCTGCCACCGGCTGCCCGAGGACCAGGGCATCGTCTTCCCCGGCGGCTACTGCCTGGCGACCGGGGCGCACCGCACCTTCGATCTGAACGCCGCGGACCTGGAGTTCGAGCGGATGGTGCGCTCCCCCAACGGCGAGGACGTGCTGTTCGCGTACCACGCTCGCGCGGCGGGACGCAGTCTGCTCCTTCCGTACAACATGATCCGCAAGGAGATCGCGACCCCGCTGTCCTGCCACGGCTGGGCGCTGTTCGACGACGGCACGCTGATGGTGCTGCGTGCCGAAGCCGATGAGCCGGCGCGCGTGCACCCCTTGCAGATCTGGCGGTCCCCGTACCTCGCGGACACCCATGCCGCGGCGGTGCATGGCGGGGTTGACGGGCCGCTGGCACGGGTCGGGAACGCCGATCTCGTCCGCGGGATCTCCGACTGCCTGTCCCTGGCGCGTTCCGTCACCGAGGTGACTCCGACCTCCGAGGTGTACGAGGCGCTGGTGGCGTCCTGCGTGCGGACCGGCGATCTGTACCACTGGCTCGGCGAGGCCGAACTCGGCGCCCTCGGAGAGCCGTTGGGGGCGTTGCGGGCGACGGCCGAGAGCATCGTAGGCGAGTTCGAGACGGTCCTGGCCCTGACCCGGCAGGCGGCGCGGTCCCTGGACGAGGCGGCCGCGCAGATCGCCTCGCTGGTCCGCAAGGTACGCGGCGAAGCACCGCGCAGCGCCGCGCAGTGGGTGGACGCACTCGCCGAACTACGCCAGGCCAAGGGGCGGTTGATCACCCTCGGGGAACTGCGGTACGTGGACACGGACCGGATCGAGGCCCTGGCCGAGGCGCTCGACGGCGACCTCGCGTCGGCCGCGCAGCGGGCCGTGGGCTTCCTGGAGCGTCCCGATGCCTTCGCCTCGTATCGCTCGGAGATCGAGGACCTGGTGGGCGCCGCGGACGAGGTGGAGACGGTGGCGTCCGCGCAGCCGTTGGCCGAGGACCTCGACGAGCGCACCGCACGGCTGCGGGCGCTGACGGAGACGGTCGCCGGTCTCGACATCGGCGACGCGACGGTGCGCACCGGGATTCTGGAGCGGATCGCCGAGGTGCTGGGCGGGGTGAACCGGGCCCGTGCGACCCTCGCCGCAAGGCGGCGCGCGCTCCTGGACCGGGAGGGGCGGGCCGGGTTCGCCGCCGAGTTCGCGCTGCTCGGCCAGGCGGTGACCGGTGCGCTCGCCGCAGCGGATTCGCCCGAGGCCTGTGCGGAGCAGCTGGCGCGGCTGCTGCTGCAGCTGGAGAACCTGGAGTCGCGGTTCGCCGAATTCGACGGGTTTCTCCTGGAGTTGGCCACCAAGCGCGAGGAAGTGTACGAGGCTTTCTCGGCTCGTCGGCAGGCGCTTCAGGACGCCCGTGCCCGGCATGCCGAGCGGCTTGCGGACTCGGCCGCGCGCATCCTGGACACCGTGGCCCGGCGGGCCACGACACTCGCCGCCGCGGGTGCCGGCCATGCCTGGTTCGCCGCCCGCCCCCTGGTCGCCCAGGGCCGCCGCACCGCCGAGGAGCTGCGCGGACTCGGCGACCGGGTACGGGCCGAGGAACTCGAAGGGCGCCTCAAGTCGGCCCGCCAGGAAGCCGCCCGGGCACTGCGCGACCGCGAGGATCTGTACGACGACGACGGCACTGCCATCAGGCTCGGCAGGCATCGTTTCGCGGTCAACACCCAGCCCCTGGACCTCACCATGGTCCCGCACGGCGGCACCCTGGCCTTCGCGCTCACGGGCACCGACTACCGCGCCCCCGTCACCGATCCGGGCTTCGCCGCGACCCGCCCGTACTGGGACCGGCTGCTGCCCTCGGAGTCCCCGGAGGTGTACCGGGCCGAGCACCTGGCGGCGCGGCTGCTCGAAGAGGGCCGGGTATGCGCCGCGGACGACCTCGACGCGTTCGTACGGGCCGCTGCCGAGGCCGCGTACGACGAGGGCTACGAGCGGGGGGTGCACGACCACGACGCGGCTCTCATCCTGCGGGCGCTGCTCAGGCTGTGCCCGGCGGCCGGACTGCTCCGCTACCCGCCGGCGGAGCGTGCGGTGGCCCAGGAGTTCTGGGCGCACGGGACCGCACCGCAGCGGCGCACGGCCTGGACACTCCAGGCGAAGTCCCTCGCACGGGCACGTGCCGCCTTCGGACTCGCGCCCACGATCGACGCGCTCACGGCTGAACTGGCCGCCGCGATGGCCGACATGACCCCGGTGCTGCCCCATGCCGCGGACCTCACGACCGCCGCCGAGTACCTCTTCGAGGAGCTCACCCGCGGCCCCGACGGCTTTGTCACCGGCCCCGCGGCGCGCACCCTGCTCGACAAGTTCCTGCGGTCCGTGGATGCTCCGGCGTACGAAGCCGATCTCCGCGCGATCGTCGATGTGGCCGCGCGGCGCCGGCTGATCGAGGGGTGGCTCGGCTCGTACGCGGCCTCTTGCGGGGAGCAGGTCGAGGCCGGGGATCTCGCGGAAGCCGTGGCCGTCACGCTGTGCCCCGATCTCGTACGCCATGACTCGGACGCGGACGTCACCGCCACGGTGACCGGGCTGCTCGGCTCGCACCCACGCGTCAAGAAGCGCAGGCTCACCCTGCGGCTGGATGAATTCCTCGCCAGGACACGGGAGTTCCGGCAGGTCGACGTGCCCCGGTTCCGCGCCTTCCAGCGCAGCCGTGCCGCCCTGGTCGACGCGGAGCGCGTCCGGCTGCGGCTCGCCGACCTGCGGCCCAAGGTGATGAGCGCCTTCGTCCGCAACCGCCTGATCGACGAGGTGTACCTGCCGCTCATCGGCGACAACCTGGCCAAACAGCTGGGCACCGCGGACGCCGCCCGGCGCACCGACACCAACGGCCTGCTGCTGCTCATCTCCCCACCGGGCTACGGCAAGACGACGCTCATGGAGTACGTGGCCGACCGGCTCGGCCTTGTTCTGGTCAAGGTCAACGGTCCGGCCCTGGGCCACGGCGTCACCTCGCTCGACCCGGCCAGGGCCCCCGACGCGACCGCACGCCAGGAAGTCGAGAAGATCAACTTCGCGCTCGAGGCCGGCAGCAACACGCTTTTGTACCTCGACGACATCCAGCACACCTCCCCCGAGCTGCTGCAGAAGTTTATCGCCCTGTGCGACGCGCAGCGCCGGATCGAGGGCGTGTGGAACGGTGAGACCCGCACCTACGACCTGCGCGGCAAGCGCTTCGCGGTCTGCATGGCCGGCAACCCCTACACCGAGTCGGGCGGACGCTTCCAGCTCCCCGACATGCTGGCCAACCGTGCCGACGTTTGGAACCTCGGCGAAGTCCTCACCGGCAAGGAAGAGGTCTTCGCGGCCAGCTTCATCGAGAACGCCCTCACCTCGAACCCGGCCCTCGCCCCGCTCGCCGGGCGCTCCCCCGATGACCTCGATCGGCTCATGAGGCGCGCGTCCGGGGACCCGACGGCCCGCACCGACCGCCTGGCGCACGCCTACGCTCCGGCGGAGCTGGAGCAGATCCTCGCCGTGCTGCGGCATCTCCTCACGGCCCGGCGGACGGTGCTCGCGGTCAACGAGGCCTATATCGCCTCGGCCGCGCAGAGCGCGAGCAGCCGTACGGAACCGCCCTTCCAACTCCAGGGCTCCTACCGCAATATGAACAAGATCGCCGAACGCATCGTGCCGGCCATGAACGACGCGGAGCTGGCCGCCGTGCTCGACGACCACTACTCGGCCGAGGCGCAGACGCTCACCACCGGCGCCGAGTCGAATCTGCTCAAGCTGGCCGCACTGCGCGGAACCCTGACGCCCGACCAGGCAGCGAGATTCGCCGAGATCAAGGCGGCCTTCGTGCGGGAACGGGCGTTGGGCGGCCCGCAGGACGATCCGGTGTCGCGTGCGGTGGCGGCGCTCGGTCTGCTGGCGGACCGGGTGGCGGCCGTGGAGTCGGCGATCGTACGGGTGGCCGACCCTCGGCACGTGCTGAGCAATCCGCACGGCCGCCACCGGGTGCCCTGAGCGATCCGCACGGCCGCCACCGGATGCCCTGAGCGATCCACACGACCGCCATCGACACTTCAGATCAACTGGCGGGGACCAGCCACACGCTCGTGTCCCCGGGCAGCAGCCCCTGCTCCAGTGGCCCACTGCTCAGCACCACATCCATCCCCGCAGGCAGCTCGATCGGTTCGGCGCCCGCGTTGACCAGGCATCGGATCCCGGACGACCGTGCGAAGGACACGATGTCCGGGCCGGTGTCGAGCCACTCCAGGGTCTCGGGCAGGGGCGCGAACAGTTCCGCGCGCAGCCGGAGCGCCTCGCGGTACAGCCGCAGGAACGAGTCGGGGTCGGTGTGCTGGCGTTCGGCGCTCCACTCGGCCCACTCCGCGGGCTGCGGCAGCCAGGACGCGGCGCCCGCGGAGAAGCCGAGGGTCTCCCCGGCCGCCGTCCACGGCAGCGGGACCCGGCAGCCGTCCCGTCCGCGGTCGCGCCCTTCGGAGCGTACGAAGGTGGGGTCCTGGATGAGGTGGTCGGGGAGGAACTGGACTTCGGGCAGGCCCAGTTCATCGCCCTGGTAGAGGTACACCCCGCCGGGCAGCGCGAGCGTCAGGAGCGCGGCCGCCCGCGCCCGGCGCCGGCCCAGGGGCACGTCGCTCGGGTCGGCGAGCCGCTTGTCCCCCATGTCGAAGGAGGTGTCCGCGCGTCCGTAGCGCGTCACATGGCGGATGGTGTCGTGGTTGGAGAGCACCCAGGTGGGTGGTGCGCCGACCGGCTCGTGCAGAGTGAGCGTCGAGTCGATGACCTCACGCAGCGCGGTGGCCTCCCAAGGACAGCACAGGAAGTCGAAGTTGAAGGCGGAGTGCAGTTCATCGGGGCGCAGATAGCGCGCGGACTGCTCCGGGCTCGGCAGCCACACCTCGCCGACGAAGGTGCGCTCACCGTCGTACGAGTCGAGGATCTTGCGCCACGCACGGTACACGTCGTGCACCTCGTCGACGTCCTGATACGGCAGGTCGGTCGGGTCCGGGTCGGGGCCGGCGTCCGGCAGGCCGGGCTTCTTCACGAGCCCATGGGCGACATCGATGCGGAAGCCGTCGACACCGCGCTTGAGCCAGAAGTGCAGGACGTCCTCGAACTCGGCCCGTATGTCCGAGTGTTCCCAGTTCAGGTCGGGCTGCTCGGGGGCGAACATGTGCAGATACCAGGGTCCCGGAGTGCCGTCGGCCTCCGTGATACGGGTCCAGGCGGGCCCGCCGAAGTACGACTGCCAGTCGTTGGGCGGCAGTTCGCCGTACGCCCCCTTGCCGGGGACGAACCAGAAGCGGTCCCGCGCGCCCGGCTCGTCGGCGAGCGCCTGACGGAACCAGGGGTGCTGGTCGGAGCAGTGGTTGGGCACCAGGTCGACGATGACGCGCAGCCCGTGCCCGTGCGCCTCGTCGATCAGCGATTCGGCCTCGGCCAGCGTGCCGAACAGCGGGTCGATGTCGCGGTAGTCGGCCACGTCGTAGCCGCCGTCCGCCATCGGTGAGACGTACCAGGGGTTGAACCACAGGGCGTCCACACCGAGTTCACGCAGGTACGGCAGCTTCGCCCGCACTCCGGCCAGGTCTCCGATGCCGTCGCCGTTGCCGTCGGCGAAGCTGCGGACGTAGATCTGGTAGATCGCGGCGTGCCGCCACCAGGCGGGTGCGGGCGTCAAGGTCACAGGTGCTCCTCAGAAGGAAGGGCGGGTCCGGCCCGTCGGCCGGACCCGTCGGGAGTGCGAAGGTGGTGCTACCAGCCGGAGTTGCCGGAGCCGCGGCTGATCTGGAAGCCGCCCGCGAGGGAGAGCCCGCCGTCCTTGGTGCCGGTGACGGTGACTCCGGAGAAGGTGCCGGCTCCGGCCGCGTTGATCTCGATGCCGTACGCGCCGGTCTTCTCGATCCTCGTGTCCTTGACGGTGAGATCGCCGACGGTCTTCTGCCAGGACACGAGCAGTCCGCTGTACGTGGAGTCGAGGATGTCGTTGTGCTCGATCCGTACGGGTGTGGTGATGTCCGAGTGGTCGGCGTAGATCCAGACCGCGCCGAACTTCGACTGCCAGTTGGGTTCGTAACCGCCGGTCCGCTCCAGGGTGTTGCGGGCCACGGTGGTGGGTCCGGAGAAGGGCAGCGGTGGGGGCGGGAAGTTGCGGGTGCTGATCGCGATGCCTGCGGAGGCGTTCACGGTGTCGGACAGGAGGTTGTCCTCGACACGGTTGCCGCTGCCGCCGTAGACCGCGGCCGTGTTGGCGAGCATGGGAAGCTGCACGGTGTTGAAGCGGAAGGCGCAGTCGGTGACGGCCTGCTGTTCGGAGAACATCGCGAGTCCGTCGTCGCCGGTGCCCCGGACGCTGCTCTGCGAGACCTCGCTGTTCTTCGTCCCCTTGTGCAGGTTCACCCCGTCGGCGAACGTGTCACGGATCCGCAGGCCGGTCGCGAGCAGACCGTCGGTCGGCGCGTCGATCCACAGGCCGACCTTGGCGTGCTCGATCCAGACGTTCTGCACGGTGGATCCGCTGCCGAAGTCGCCCTCGATCGCCGTGTGGCCGCCCGCGTCGTCGCGGTAGGTGGCATCACCGGCGAACATCAGGTCCTGGATCGTGCTGGTGCCGCCGCGGCCGAAGAACCCGCCCTTGTTGTCCTTGCCGCGCACCACCGTGTGCCACTCCCCCGCACCGCGCACGGCGACGCCGCTGAGGTTGATGTGGTCGGAGATGTCGTACGTGCCCTTCGGCAGCCACAGGCCCTTGCCCTGGGATGTGGCCGTGTTCACCGCGGAGTTGAGGGCGGAGGTGTCGTCGCCGCCGTCGTCCGGGGTGACGCCGAGGCCGGTCGCCGAGACGTAGCCGGCCGGCATCGCATAGGCGGCGGGCGCCGTCTCCGTCTCGATCAGGTCGAGGGTGTACGAGGGTGCGGTGTCGCCCGCGTCCTTCTGCAGCCTGAGCTCCGTGCCGGCCGGGAAGTCGCCGATGACCGTGCGGGTCTCGTCGAAGAAGCGGTGCGCAGAGCCGCCGGACGGGTCGTTGTCGTAGGGGTACGCGCCGTACACCCAGCTGTACCGGGAGGTCAGGTCGAGGTCGCGCAGGTGGGTGCCGTTGGCGTAGAGGCTCAGGGGCCTGTCGATGCCGCTGCCGTCCGCACTGTCGGGGATCGAGTAGCGCAGGGTCAGGGCATTCGCGGGCTCGGTGAGCGTGAACTCGACGTATTCACCGGTGGCGTCGAGCACGACGGCCTTGCGGCCGGAGGCCTCGGACGGGAGCTGCAGATAGGTGCGGTCGGGGCCGATCGTCGTGGCATTGGTCGTGGCCGCCTCCGCCTCGTGCGAGGTGTACGCAAGGGACGCGCCGCGGCTCGCGTTGGCGGCGGCGGTCGGCAGGTCGAGGCCGTCGAGCTGGAAGGCGCCGTTGTCGCCGGATTCGGTGCGCAGCGTCACCGTGTTGAGGCCGGCGCGCAGGGGGACGTCGGTGCTCAGCGTGTGCCAGGAGCCGGAGGTGCCGGGCAGGGTGAGCTGCCGCAGGCGGGTGCCGTTGACCGTCAGGGAGACGGTGGCCCGGCCTGCGTCCGGGGTGCGGTACCGGACCTGTGCGGTGTGCCCGGACGCCGCTGCGGACGTCACCGAGAAGACCGCACGGGCGCCCTGCGTGGTGAAGTGGTCCAGATAGCCGGAGCCTTGGTAGCCGCTCACGGACGTGGACTTCTCCGGGCCGCCGGAGAAGAAGGCCTGCTCGGCCTCGTGGGTCAGGTTTCCGCCGCCGCCTTCGGAGGGCGGGGCGGGGGTGAGGCTGTCGAGGTTGATGTTGCCGCTGTCGGCGGCCGTGAAGGTGAGGGCCAGCGTGTTGGCGCCCTGCCGGTAGTCGACGGGCGCGTCGACGGTCGACCAGGTGCTCCAGTTCGCGGTGGCGGGGAGGCTCACCTGACCTGCCCTGGCCCCGTTCACGTACAGGCTGAGTGTCATCGTCGCCGTGGTGCCATTGGCGTACCGGATCTTGACGGAGCCTGTTCCGGCAATGGGCGAGCTGACGGTGAACGAGGTCGAGGCGCTGCCCTTGTTGCCGTCGGTGTAGCCGCCGACATAGCCGGTGCCGGTGTATCCGGAGTGCTCGCTCTCGGCCCTCGTACCGCCCGAGAGTGCGGCCGATTCGGCCTGGAGTGCGTCGGCGGCGTGCGCTGCCGGGCCCCCGTGGAGGAGCAGTGCGGCGAGCAGGCTCAGCAGGAGTCCGGGGACGAGAAGCAGTGATCTTGGTCGTGCGGGGGTGTTCTCGGGCATGGCGGAGCGTCCTTCCGTGTGGGGGTGCACAGGACGGCTGAGGGGGTGGCTCGAGGTGGGCTCAGCCCTTGAGGCTGCCGGCCGTGAGACCGGCGATGATGTGGCGCTGGAAGATCAGGAAGAGCACGAGCAGCGGGATGCTGGCGATGACCATGCCCGCGAGCAGCTGGTTGGCGGGCAGGAACTCCGACAGCCGGCTCAGCGCCACCGTGATCGGCTGCTTCGCCGGATCAGGGAGCACGATCAGCGGCCAGAGGAAGTCCTTCCACACCCCGACCACCGCGAAGATCGACACCACGGCGAGGACCGGGCGCGACAGCGGCAGGATCACCGACACCAGGACCCGCACCGGTCCTGCGCCGTCGATGCGTGCGGAGTCCATGAGCTCCTGCGGGATCTGGTCGAAGAACCGTTTCAGGATGAAGATGTTGAAGGCATTGGCCGCGGCCGGCAGCCAGATCGCCCATGGGGTGTTGATCAGATTCACATGGATCAGCGGGACGTCCGTGACCGTCAGATACGTCGGGACGAGCAGCGCGGAGACCGGCAGCATCAGTGTCGCGAGCATCATGCCGAGGACGATGTTCCCGAGCACCGGCCGTAGTTTCGACAGCGCGTACGCCGCGGCGACAGCGATGATCAGCTGGATCAGCCAGGCGCCGAGCGCCAGGATCAAGGTGTTGAGGAAGTGCCGGCCGAGCCCGGTGTTCGTCCAGGCTTCGGTGTACGCCTCCGGATGGAAGCTGCCCGGGAACAACGTGGGGCTGGGGGCGGCCAGTTCACGCGAGGACTTCAGGGCGCCGCTCGCCATCCAGTACAGGGGGAAGACGAAGACGACCGTGAAGCCGATGAGTGTGGTCGTGAGCACGAAGCGGTAAAGGAACTTTCCCGTACGCCGGTTGAGCTCGCTCGGCGCGATGAGGGTGCGTTCCGCGGTGTCGGACATCGTCGTTCCTCTCAGCCCTTGCTCCGGGCCATCAGCCTTTGCTCCGGGTCATCAGCCTTTGCTCCGGGTCAGCCGCAGATACACCAGCGAGAACAGTCCGAGCACCACGAAGAGCAGCATGCTCATGGCGCTCGCCAGGCCGAAGTCGTTGTAGACGAACGCGTAGCGGAACAGGAGCAGCAGGACGGTCACGGTCGCGTCGTTCGGGCCGCCGCCGGTCAGAATGTAGGGCTCGATGAACACCTGCATGGTGCCGAGCACTTGGAGCAGGAGAGTGATCATCAGGATGAAGCGCATCTGCGGCAGCGTGACGTGCCAGAGCCGTTGTCCGATCGAGGCTCCGTCGAGCTCGGCCGCCTCGTACAGCTGGCCGGGGATGCCGCCGAGCGCCGCCAGATAGATCAGCGTGGTGGTGCCCATATTGGCCCAGGTGGAGACCAGGACCAGCGAGACCATCGCCAGGTTCTCGGACTCCAACCACTGCTGGGCGGGCAGATGCAGCACTTCGAGCGCGTTGTTGAACAGGCCGGGGCCCGGATCGTAGAACCAGCGCCACAGGAGCATCGTGACGATCGGCGGCAGCATCACCGGCAGATAGACGGTCATCCGCAGATAGCCGCGGGCGCTGCGGAACTCGTTGAGCACCATGGCCGTCGCGAGCGGCGCCGCGAAGCCGAAGACCAGCGCGAGCGCGGTGAACCAGGCCGTGTTCTGCCAGGCGGTGACGAACAGCGGATCGTCGAAGAGCCGCCGGAAGTTGTCCAGGCCCACCCACTCGGCGGGCTGCGCGAAGGTGACCTGCTGGAAGCCGAGCAGCCAGCCGCGCACGATCGGGTACCAGGAGAAGGCGGCGAAGACGACGAGGGCGGCGCCGAGGAAGGCGTACGCGATGAGGTTCTCGCGGATACGGCGGGCGAGGTGCGAGCGGGCCGCCTTGGGTGGACCCGAGGGCTTGGGTTCCTTGGTCCTGCCGGAGGACGCTGCCGTGGCGCCGGCGCCCTCCGGACGGACCGTGGTCTTCATATCGGTGGTCGCCATCGGTCACTTGACCGTCGCGAGGAGCGCGTCGACCTTCTTCGACGCGTCCTTCAGGAGCTGGTCGATGTCCGCGTCCTTCTTCGTCAGGACCGACTGCATCACGCCGTCGAGCACGGTGTAGATCTGCTGGGCGTTCGGCGGCTCGACCTTCTGCTCCAGGCTGCCGTTGCGCTCGGTGAACGGCTTGAAGTTCTCGGTGGGCACATTGGCGTACTTGGCGTGCACCGCGTCGACCTCGGCCTGCACATCGTCCGTGTACAGGCGGTCGAGCGGCAGACCGACCGGCACGTCATCGCTGACGACGCGCTTGTCGTTGAACTCGGTGCGGTCCGGGTTGAGGTACTTGAACTGCAGCCACTTCAGACCGGCCTTGATCTTCTCCGGCGTGGCCTCGGGGTGGAACATGAACCCGTTGCCGCCGCCGAGCGTCGCCTGCCCGGGCAGCGCGCCGACGCCGTACTCCTTGTACTGGCGCTCGAACTGCTTGACGATCGTGGGCACGTTGTCGGGCCCGGCCATATACATGCCGAGCTTGCCGGCGCCCATCATCTTCTGGACGTCGGGGATCTCCAGGAGCTGGCGGCTGCCCATGCTGTCGTCGGTCCAGCGCATGTCGTGCAGCATCCGCAGCGCGTTGCGTGCGGCGTCGCTGTCGAGGGCGGACTTCCACCGGTCGCCGTCCTTGACCGCCACGTCGCCGCCCATGGAGTAGATCCATGAGGTGAGGTGCCAGCCGCCCTGGTTGTTCTTGCTGTACTCGGCGTAGCCGACGGTGCCGTCGCCGAGAGCGCTGATCTTCTTGGCGGCCACGCGCACCTCGTCCCAGGTGGTGGGCGGCTTGTCCGGGTCGAGTCCGGCCTTCCGGAACAGGTCGCGGTTGTAGACGAGACCGAGCGAGTACTGGCCGTTGGGGAGCCCGTAGACCTTGCCGTCCTTGCCCTTGAACACGTCGAGGAACTCGGGCCGGATCTTGTCGAGATACGGGATGTCCTTCATGTACGGGGTGATGTCCGCGCCCTGGCGTCGCTCGATGAGTCCGGCCGGGTCGGTGAAGTACACGTAGTAGACGTCCTCGAGCTGACCGCCCGCGAGCTTGGCCGCGAAGGTCTTCGGGTCCATCTGGCCTTCGCGCGGATCGATGTCGATCTTGGGGTTGGCCTTCTCGAAGGCCTTCACATCGGCCTCGAAGATCTTGCGGTCGAGCGGCTGCGTCTTGGGCGGCATGTCGTTGACGGTGATCGTGACGACACCGTCCTTGCCCGCCCCCTCACCCGAGGAGGAGCCGCCGCAGGCGGTCAGGCCGAGGGCCATCGTGCCGACGAGGGCTATGCCCGCGCGTCGACGCGCGCCGAAGCCGGATGTGAAAGTCATGGGTGTACTGCCTTCCTGCTACCTGGGAAAGCGGATCGTTGCCGACTGTCCCGGTCGGCGCCCCAGCGTTGACGCAGAACGTAGAACCGCATCACGCAAGAAGTCAACGTCTCTGCGCAAGATTCGAAGCAGTGGACCCGCGGACGATCAACTCGGTTTCGAAGAGGATGGGTTCGTCGTCGACGACATGGCCGTCCATCTGCGCGACCAGCGCGGTCACGGCCGCGTCCGCCATGGCCTGCACGGGCTGGCGTGCGGTGGTGAGCGGCGGATCGGTGGCGACCATGAACAGCGAGTCGTCGAAGCCGACCACGGAGAAATCCCTGGGGACGACGAGGCCCAGCCGGCGGGCGCCGCGGATCGCGCCGAGGGCGAGGGTGTCGCTTGCGCAAACGACCGCGGTGACCCCCGCGTCGACGAGGCGCGGCACGGCGGTGGCGCCGCCCTCCATGGAGAACATCGCATGGGCGACCCACGGCCGCCAGCTGCCCTGGGGAACATCCTCCGCTTTCCAGAACGCCGCGTACCCGGCGAGTTTGCGGGCGCTCGGCACATGCCCGACAGGGCCGATGAGGAGGCCGATGCGCTCATGTCCGAGGGCTTCGAGATGGCGGGCCGCCTGGAGTGCGGCCTGGGTGTCGTCGGCGGCGACCTGGGCCACTTCGCGGTTCTCGTCGGCCGCGTTGACCAGGACCATCGGCATACGGCGTTCGCGCAGCACACGGCCCTGTTCGGCGCCCGCGTCGGCGTAGCTGGAGCCGACGAAGACGATGCCGCCGGTGTTCTGTCCGAGCAGCATGTCGATGTAGTGCGATTCCGAGACACCGTCGGCGGTACGGGTGCACAGCACGGGTATGAGCCCGCGCTTGTTGAGCCGCCCGGCGAGCGCTTCGGCGAACGCGGGGAACACCGGGTTCTGCAGCTCGGGCACCACCAGGCCGACCAGCGGTGCGCGCTCCCTGCGGCTCACGGCGGGGCGCTCGAATCCGAACACGTCCAGGGCCGTGAGCACGATGTCCCTGGTGGCGGGCGCGACCTCGGGACTGCCGTTGAGCACACGGCTGACGGTCACTTCGCTGACGCCGGCGAAGGCGGCCACCTTGGAAAGTCGTTTCGTCATGCGCTGACCGTACAGCGCTCGACGCAAGACTGAATCAGTCATGCGCAAATTATTTGCAACCCAGCTTGCGCAGGGCGCCCCTCGGCCGAGGAGCGCCCTGCGGTTTCACTCCGGCCGGGCGAAGACCAGGCTCACGTTGTGCCCGCCGAACCCGAACGCGTTCGTCAGGGCCGCACCCCAATCGCCCTGGCGCGGACCGCCCTTGACGAGGTCGAGGGTGAGCGCCGGATCCGGGGCGTCCAGGTTGCGGATCGCGGGGACGACTCCGTCGCGCAGACCGAGCACGGTCGCGACCGCGGCCACCGCACCGGAGGCCCCGCAGAGATGGCCGATCATCGACTTGGCCGCGGTCACCGCGACCTCGTCACCGAGCACGGTCGCGATCGCCTCCGCCTCCACCACGTCACCCGACGGGGTCGAGGTGGCATGGGCCTGGACGACGCCGATGCCGGAGGGGGCGATGCGGGCGGAATCGAGAGCGGCCCGCATCGCCTGCGCCTGCCCCTCGGCGTCCGAAGCCGTGATGTGCGCGGCACTCGACGAGACGCCGGCGCCCGCCAACCAGCCGTGCACACGCGCCGCGCGGGCCCGGGCGAACGAGGCGCGCTCCAGAACGACGATCCCCGCCCCCTCTCCCATCACGAATCCGCTGCGGCCCGCATCGAAGGGCCGCGACACCGCTTCGGGCTCCGCGTCCTGGGTGGAGAGGGCCTTCATCTGCGCGAAGGCCGAGAGCGTGAACGGGTGCAGACAGGCCTCCGCCCCGCCGGCCACCACGACATCGGCCCGCCCGGCCCTGATCAGATCGAGCCCCAGCGCGATGGCCTCGGATCCGGAGGCACACGCACTCACCGGCGTATGCGCACCCGCCTTCGCCCCGAGTTCCATGCTCACCCAGGCCGCGGGACCGTTGGGCATCAACATCGGCACGGCGTACGGGGAGAGCCGCCGCGCCCCGGACCGCTCGTAGGTGTCGTCCTGACCGAGCGTGGTGAGCACACCTCCCGTACCGGTGCCGATGACCACCGCGAGCCGGGCGCCGTCGACCTCCGGCGCACCGGCGTGCTGCCAGGCCTCGCGGGCGGCGAGCAGAGCGACCTGTTCACAGCGGTCGAGCTTGCGCGCCTGGACCCGGCCGACCAGCTCGGCGGGGTCGCCGGGCAGGGGCGCCGCGACCCCGACGGGCACGTCGGCGGCCCACTCCTCTTCGATCCGTCGCACTCCCGAGGCACCCGCGAGCAGGCCCTCCCAGGTCGTACGGGCATCCATGCCCAGCGGAGTCAGCGCTCCGAGTCCCGTGACGGCCACCGCGTCGTCGTACATATCGCGCCCCTTCTCGGGTGTGAGTAGGAAGTCCACAAGATCCGGCTGCCGCATGGCACAGGATCTTGATCACCTGAAGGCGACACTTCCAGACAACAAGGGCGCCGATGGATGCTGTCAGCCGCAGAGCCTCGAGAACGGATCTTGTAGGGTTACGACAAGTGGCCGGCGATAAGGGCGCCACGTCGGGGGCGCGCGCGAGCAGGGGCCCGAACCGGCCAGTTCCATCGGCCGCACGCAGCGCCGCTCCACATGCCGGGAGCGGCGGCTTTCAATTCCCTTAAGGATGGGGCCGATTGACTTTCGGCCAACCCAACGGCCGGGCCGCCGGGTGGACTTTGACATATGCCAGAAGCACCACCGTATCGTGTCTTGCCAAATCCCTTACGGGGCCCACTGACCTGTGCGACAGTCATAACCGGCCCTTCCGTCAGACTTGGTCGTACCGCGCCTGTATCGGAGTACGAGATGCCGTCCCATATCTTCGCGGACCGCCCCGCCGCACAGCCGCCTGAGCGCGGCACGGTCGACGCGCTGATTCAGCAGACGCGCCGGCTGCGTGGCGAGGTCGACGCGGTGCGCCGGGACACGCTCACGGACGACGACGACCCGCAGGGCCGCTGGCAGCGCGCCCTGTGCGAGCTGGCCGTGCACCAACTGGACGACCTGGACGAGCACTTGGCGCAGCTGCGCGACGGCGCGCCCCTGGACACCGATGAGCAGGAGCTCCTCGAAGGCCTGGAGGCCGAGCTCGCCCCGGGGCCGAGCCGCGGCTCGCTCCTCAGCCGGGTGGGCAGCGCCGAGTGGAATCTGCTCACCGACGATGTCGTCTGGTCCGGCGAGCTCTACCAGATCTTCGGACGCTCCCCCGACCGTCCGCCGCTCACCCTGGACGAGCTGCCCACGTTCGTCTTCGCGGAGGACAGGGACCTTCTCACGCAGATGGTCACGGACTGTCTCATCGACGGCCGGCCCATCGACGGCGAGTTCCGCATCGTGCGTGAGGACGACAGTGTGCGCACCCTGCACATGATGGGCGAGCCCGTGCTCGACGCCGACGGCAGCACCGCCTCCATGTGGGCGGTGGTCAGAGACGTCAGCGAACTGCGGCGCAGCCAATCGGCCCTGCGCGAGACCCGTGACTCGCTTCAGCGCCAGCGGCACATCGCGCAGACAGAGCACCGGCTTGCGGTCGAGCTGCAGGAGGCCGTGCTGCCGCCGTGGCGTGGCCCCCTGCGGTTCCCGCAGGGCTCACCCGACGCACTCGACCTGGCGGCCCACTTCCTGCCCTCCTCCCGCAGCGCGCTCATCGGCGGCGACTGGTACGACGCGATGCACCTCCCCGACGGCGACATCCTGTTGAGCGTCGGCGACCTCACCGGCCATGGTGTGGCGGTCACTTCGGGCATGGCGATGCTGCTCGGCGCAGTCCGTGGCATGGCCGTCGCGGGCGCCGAGCCGGGCCGGCTGATGGGCTGGCTGAACCAGCTCCTCGACGCCTCCGTGCAGCCGGCCCTGGGCAGCGCGGTGTGCTGCCGCTACAACCCGCACACCCGTGTCCTCACCTGGTCCCAGGCCGGCCACCCCGCCCCGCTGCTGTTCCGCAACGGAACCGGCCGCGCCCTCGACGCCCCCGACGGCGTCCTGTTGGGCGCCACGACGGGCGCGGTCTACGAGCAGGCCGGCGAACAGCTGGAACCGGGCGACCTGTTGGTGCTGCACACGGACGGCCTCGCCCCGCACCGTGACGGCGAAGCCTCCCGCGACCGCCTCCTCTCCCTCGCCCCCCGTTTCGCCACCGCCCGCACGGCGCAGGACTGCGTCCGTACCGTGATGGAGGAGTTCGGCGAACGCGGAGCCCGAGAGGACGACGCCTGCGTGCTGGCAGCAATGGTGCCAACCACCTGAGCCCCCGGATCGACGCCCGACCGGGGTCCCCGCGGGAGCCGGACCCACAAAGGGACCAAACGTCCTGCACTTACCGGTCAAATCGGTCAAGGCGCAGGACACTTGGTCCCTTTCTCACCTTCGGCTCAGGTCAGGCTCGGGCCGTGCCGGTGCTTGGCTTGATGACCTTTGGCAATGCTAGTTGGATCTCCTCTCGGAGGTCCTGGATCTTCGGGTAGCCGGAGTACTGGGCCGTTAGCCGGTACATCTCGCGCAAGCGATCCCACGTGCGATGGGAGGAGGTCTCGCCCATCGACATCAGCGCCAACCGCGCGTAGCGGTCCGCCTGTTCGGGGTCATCGGCGATGAAGCAGGCCGACGCAAGGGAGATGTAGTCGAAGATCTGCGAGCGCTGACGGCCCTTGGCCCGTAGTTCCAGCGCCTCCTTCGCGTGACGCTGTGCGATCGCGGCGGCCGAGGGGTCGTGGTCCGCAAGCGTGCGGTACGCCAAGGCCTGCATCCCGTGCATGTCCGCCTCGTCGAACATCTGCATCCAGCTCGGCGGCGGCACATCACCCTTGTCCGAGACGAAGAGGTCCTCCGCCTCGCCCAGCGTGCGGCGCATGGCCTGGCCCTTGCCCATGGAGGCCTGCGCCCAGGCCTCGATGGTGTAGAGCATCGCCTTCGTACGCGGCAGGACTTCCTCGCCCGAACCGGATTTCGCCAGGTTCATCAGGTCGAGGGCGTCGTCCGGCCGGCCCAGATGCACCATCTGGCGGGCCGCCCGCGAGAGCGCCTCGCCGGCGCGTGGTTTGTCGCCGCCTTCGCGTGCCGCGTGGGCGGCGATGACGAAGTACTTCTGGGCCGTGGGCTCGAGGCCGACATCGTGCGACATCCAGCCCGCGAGAACGGCCAGGTTGGCAGCGACGCCCCAAAGGCGGCGCTGGAGGTGGTCGGGGTGGCGGTACGAGAGCATCCCGCCGACTTCGTTGAGTTGGCCCACCACTGCCTTGCGCTGCAGCCCGCCGCCGCGGGCCGCGTCCCAGGCGCGGAAGACCTCCACGGAACGCTCCAGCTCTTCGATCTCCTGGGACCCGATGGGGGCGGCCTCATAGCGGTCGTACCCAGCGGGGTCGGCGTGCAGGGGATCGTTGATACGGGGAGCGTCGGCGGAGAGGGCCGGATCGGTGTGCAGCCAGTCGTGCATGGCGCTGCTGAGTGCGGAGCCCGCGGCAAGCGCGGCGCCCGCGCCCACCAAGCCGCGTCGGTTGAGCATGAGGTCCATTCCCGTGAATTCGGTGAGGACCGCAGCCGTCCGCTCGGGCGCCCACGGCAGACCGTCGGGGTGTTCGACCTCGTGGCCGCTCTGCCGTTTCCCCGTGCGCCCGTGCCGGACCAGACCTAGGTCCTCGATGGTCACGACACGGCCGAGGCGCTCGGTGAACAGTGCCGCAAGTACCCGCGGCACGGGATCGCGCGGGATCTCTCCCATGTCGATCCAGCGACGCACTCGCGAGGTGTCGGTCGCCAGCTGCGGATGACCCATGGCCGCCGCCTGCCGGTTGACCAGCCTCGCGAGCTCACCCTTGGACCAGCCGGCCAGGCCGAACAGGTCGCTGAGTCGGGCGTTTGGTTCGCTGCTCACGTCAAGCCCCCAGGTTCTCGGCTGAGTTGACAGTAACCCTCTGTCAGTTGCTGAGCGACTATTCGCCAGGGTTCGCCAGGGTGCGCCAGATGGTGTGCCATAGGCGACCGGGTGTCAGGTAGGAATGCGCCACCCCGACCCGGCGGCCGACCGCATTCCCCAGGGTGCGAACGGAAGTCGGGCCGGGCAGCGCACGTGACTCGTCGGCGCACGAAGGGATCTGTTTCGCCCATGTACACAGCATCGTCCTCCGTGTCCGCCCCGCCCCGGCCGTCCACCACACGGCAGGCCGGGGGCCCTTATCTCGCCCCCTCCCGCCCGGCGGCCCCCGTGTTGGGCACCGGTCGGACGCGGCGGGCTCCGGGGGCCACAGGCTCAGCGGGGTTCGGCACCCAACCGCTCAGCGGGAGACTCGACTTGTCCGGCCCCCAGGGCGCCCAGTTGCGTACGGCTGTCGCCTCGGTGCACCGCATCTGCCCGGAGTTCAACCCGGTACAGGTGCTGCGCCGCAGCGGCCGCTCGGTTCTGCTCGTCGGTACGACGGGACGTATGACTGCGGTCGCGAAGTGCTTAGTCGACCACTCCCCCGCATGGTCGGAGCGCAGTCGCCATGAAATAGCCACATACCGTTCGTTCGTGCGGCACCGTCCTCCGGTACGGGTGCCACGGCTGATCGCCGCCGATCCCGAGAATGGCACGCTGGTGATCGAGCGGATGCCCGGCCGGGTGGCGGCCCTGCAACGCCATCCGGCCGAGGCGCCGCCGCGCGCCGACATCAGGGCCGCGCTCGGGGCGATCTGCCGGCTGAACGCCTGGCGGCCGCCGGCCGGCATGTTCGACGCTCCGCTCGACTATGCGGCGCGGATCAACCGGTACCACGAACTGGGGCTGCTCACGGACCGGGACTTGGGCGATCTGCAGAAGCTGCTGCACGGCATCGCGCAGTCGGCCGGCAGCGGTTCCATGGGTCAGTTCTGCCATGGTGACGCCCTGTTGTCGAATGTCCTGCTCTCGCCCGCGGGCCCGGTCCTCGTCGACTGGGAGCACGCCGGCTGGTATCTGCCGGGGTACGACCTGGCGACGCTGTGGGCGGTGCTCGCCGACGCACCGGTCGCGCGGCGCCAGATCAGCCAGCTCGCGCAGTCCGCGGGCCCGGCGGCCCGTGATGCCTTCCTGGTGAACCTGATGCTGGTGCTGACCAGGGAGATAAGGACGTACGAGATGGCGGTCCAGCGCACGATGCGCGAAGCGACCCCGGCGGCACCGGGCCCGGCCCATCCTGGTGCTGCGCCGTCCGGCGAGGAACAGCGGCTGCTGCTCAGGCGGCTGCACGACGACTGCGCCCTGGCCCGTAGGGCCGTGCGGGCGGCGGTCGGCACTCGCTGACGGGGAGCGCGAAGGCCCCCTCCATGTGCCAAGGGTTGGGCACATGGAGG
>NZ_JAEIMH010000075.1:29107-45063 GCF_016464295.1 Streptomyces sp. N35
CGAGCGGGGGCGGCCCCCCCCCCGGGGGGGGGGGGGCCCCTTGGGTGGCAGGGGGGAAGCAGGGGCCCCGACCCCGTCCGTCTCCACTCGGCGCGAGGGGGGAACTACTCCGAGTGGAAGGTCACCGAGTCCACGTCGTACGGGCCGGCCTGTGGTGAGGTGAAGACCAGATACAGCTTGTGCGTCCCGGCCAGCGCCTCCACCGGCACCTTGACGGTGTCCTGGTAGATGTCCCAACCTCCCGTGTTCTGCACGGGGGTTGTGGCGAGCAGCCTTCCGTCGGGAGCGTCCGCGCGCAGTTCGATCGCGCCGACGCCGTACGGTGAGGACACCTTGTAGCTGACCGAGGCGATGCCCTCGACACTCATCGGTTCGAAGGCCACCCAGTCGCCGTTGCTGATGTCACCGATGCGCTTGCCGTTCTCGGCACCGGCCTGCGAGACGATCCGGGTCCCCGACTGGTCGTCGTAGTACTCGGCCTGCTTGTGCTGGGGGTGCATCACCGAACGGCCGTAGCCGGTCAGCGCGCTCGCGCCGTTGCCGCCCTTGTCCGTGTACTTGGCGTTCAGGACGTACGTGAGATCCGCGCCCTCGGGGTGACCGCCGAGGTCACCGGTGTCCACGGTGCCTTCGCAGCCGGGGATGTCGGTGGTCGGATGCTCGTGGTCGTCATGGCCCAGCGCCGGGTTCACGGTGACCTTGGAGCAGTCGATGGTGCCGTCCTCCGGGTCGGTGACCGTCACCTTGTACGGGATCTTGTCGCCGAACTGGATGAGCTTGCCGTCGACCGGCGTCTCGATCTTCACGACGGGCGCGGTGTTGCCGGCCGTGACGGGAATGTTGGCGAAACTCTCCTTGCCGGTGGAATCGGTGACCTTCAGCTGGGCGTTGAAGTCACCTGCCGTGGTGTACGTGTGGGAGGGGTTGGCCTCGGTCGAGTCGGCGGTGCCGTCTCCCTCGAAGTCCCAGGCGAAGGTGAGGGCGTCACCGTCCGGGTCCTTGGTGCCCTCGCTGGAGAAGTCCACCTTCAGCGGCGTGGGCCCGTTGGTGACCGAGGCCGTGGCCTTGGCGACGGGGCTGCGCTTGCCCTGGGCGTAGTCGATCCGGAAGAGACCGGAGTCGTTGTTGCCGCCGCCGAACTCCGAGCCCCATTCGAGGACATAGAGCGAGCCGTCGGGCCCGAAGGTCATGTCCATGGGCTTGGCGAACTTCATGGACGTGAACAGGTCGTTGATCTTGAGCAGCTTCTCGTCCTGGTCGAAGCGCATCTCCTTGACGTCGCCCCGCGCCCACTCGTAGAAGAAGCTCGCCCCGTCGAAGTACTCGGGGAACTTGGTCTCGGACTTGCTCTTGGCGCTGTACCGGTAGACCGGTCCGCTCATCGGCGCGGAACCGCCGGCGCCCATCTCCGGGAACTCCTTGGACTCGCCGTATCCGTACCAGACTTCGGGGAGCTGGATCGGCGGCAGGTCCTTCAGGCCGGTGTTGTTCGGGGACGGGTTCGTGGGCTTGGTGCAGTCGAACTTGGCGCCGACTTCCTGGGTGTCCGGGTTGTACGGCGCGTAGGCCTGGTTGTTGCCGTGACAGAACGGCCAGCCGAAGTTGCCCGGCTTCTTGATGACGTTGTACTCGACCAGGCCCTCCGGGCCGCGCTCGGTCGTCGGGGCGCCGCGGTCGGGTCCGTAGTCGGAGACGTGGGCGTAGCCGGTCTTCGGGTCGACGGTGAAGCGGAACGGGTTACGGAAGCCCATCGCGTAGATCTCGGGGCGGGTCTTGTCCGTACCCGGGGCGAAGAGGTTGCCCTTGGGAACGGAGTAGCCACCGCCGTCCTTGGGCTTGATCCGCAGGATCTTGCCGCGCAGGTCGTTGGTGTTGGCCGAGGTGCGCGCGGCGTCCAGGCGCTCCTTGCCGGGCCGCCAGTCGATGGGCGAGTAGCCCTGCCAGTCGGGGTCGAGGTTCGGCGGTACGTCGTCGCCGGTCGACAGGTAGAGCGTGCGGTTCGGGCCGAACTCGACCGCGCCACCGGTGTGTCCGGGCTCGGGGAAGGAGCGGTCACGGTAGGCGGGGACGTCGATCAGCTTCTTCTCGCTGGCGGCGTCGAGCTTGCCGTCCTTGATGGTGAAGCGCGACAGACGGTTGATGTCCTCGGTGGCACCCGCGGGTGCGTAGTAGAGGTAGATCCAGCGGTTGGTGGCGAAGGACGGGTCGAGCTCGAGGCCGACGAGGCCGTCCTCGCCGCCGGTGTAGACGTCGAGCTTGCCGGCCGTGGTGGTGGCGTGGCTCGCCGGGTCGAAGACCTTCACCTCGCCGCTGCGCTGGGCGTAGTAGACCTTGCCGTCCTTGGCGACGTCGAGCTCCATGGGGTCGGCGGTGTTGTCGTCGAGGGTGACCTTCTCGTACCCGTTCCAGACGGTGCCGCCGCAGTCGCCTGCCGCGGTGCCGGAGGCCCACTTGAGGCCGCCGATGACGTGGTCGCGGAAGTACGCCTCGGTGTAGGAGGCCTTGTCGTGGCCCATCGCGGTGGCCCAGACCCGCCCGCCCTCGGTGCCCCGGCACCAGGAGATCGGGTGGTCGGCGCCCATCGCGTCGCCGCCGGGGTTGTACGTGGTCTCGTCGGCCGTGACGAGGACGTGCACGTCACCGCGGGGGTTCTTGTCGAAGTTGTACCACTCCTCCGGGCGCTCCCAGCGCTGCGGAAGTCCCTTGGTGGAGGGGTGCACATGGTCGGCGACCTTTGCCGTGCCCTGGAGGACGCCGGGCGAGTGGGAGGGCATGTGCGCACCGGCGTTGATGGTCTCGTCCCACCACGGGAACTGGTCCTCGCCCTCGACGCCCATGTCGAGGGTGTTGTGGATCGCTACGACGCCCTTGCCGGAGCGTACGAACTTCTGCAGGCCCTCCTTCTCGGCCTCGGTGTCCCAGACCATGCCGGAGTTCTGCAGCATGACGATCGCGTCGAAGTCGTTCAGGGACGGATCGGCGAAGATCTTGGAGTCGGCGCTCTTGACGAGTTCGAAGTTGTTCTCGGCGGCCTCCTCCTCGAACATCTTGATGCCGTCGGGGATCGAGTCATGGACGTAGCCCACGGCCTCGGTGAACAGGAGGGCCCGGAAGGCGGGTTCCTTCCGGTCGATGATCTCGGCGGCGGCCGCGGGCAGGACGCCCGGAATCAGCAGCAGTCCGCTGAGCCCTGCGATGAGGCCTCGGCGCATTCTTCGGGTGTCACGGACATGACATCCCATGGGGATTCCTCTCTGTCGTAACGGCCATGCGGGGGTGCCGGATGTCAGAGCGGTGGTGCGGTGCCGGATGTCAGTGGGGTCGTATGTCGAGGGCCGGTGGCGGGTCAGGGGCGGTCGGCGAGGAGACGGCGCAGGAAGCCGAGGCCGTCGGTGGCGATGGCGTCCTGGGTGGGGGCGAGCGGCCGCCAGACGGAGGCGGCGACCGCGATGGTCGCGTTGTGCGCGGTGAACGACTCGATGCAGAGCGGCCCGTGGAAGTCCACCTCGTCCAGCGCGTCGAGGAAGCCGCCCCAGTCCAGATGGTCGGCCCCGGGCGCACCCCGGTCGTTGGCACACACCTGGACATGGGCGATCCGCCCGGCCGCCGTACGGACGGCCGAGGCGAGGGAGCGTTCCTCGATGTTCTGGTGGTACGTGTCGAGCGCGACGCCGATGGACCGCGCCGGCAGTCCGTCCAGGCCCTCGAGGGTCTGCTCGACCGTGTTGAACAGGCTGGTCTCGTACCGGTTGAGCGGCTCCACACCGATCCGGACGCCGGCCCGCTGGGCGTACTCGACGACGGGGGCGATGTTCTCCCGCCACTCCTCGTACGCGGCCTCGCGCTCACACCGGTCCATCCGCCAGGTCCGGCCGACCGCCGCGTAGACGGGCCCGGCCACCACGGGTGCGCTGATGGCGTGGGCCGCGTCGATACAGCGGCGCAGATAGTCCTGGGTGTCCCGTACCGTTTCGGCGCCGGCGCGCACGAGGTCGCGGTCCGGCGGCATCACGGCGATCACCGCGGCCGGACGCAGGCCGGTGGCCTCGAGGAGTTTGACGGCCGCGGCGGGCTCCCAGTCGTCGGCCTGCTCCAGGGGGAGTTCGACACAGTCGAAGCCCCAGCCGGCCAGGCGCGGCAGCACTTCGGCGAGTGCCGCCTGCCCGACCGGCGAGTGCCAGATCCACGGGTTCGCGCCGATCCTGCGTACGGAAGCGGAAGAACTCACTTGCCGCCCCACTCCTTCGGGAAGCCCGGCAGGTCCTCGCAGCCGCACATGGCGTAGTGCAGCGGTGGCATGCCCTCCTGGAGGTAGTCGTCCAGGTTCTCCTCGGTGACGGTGGGCTGCGGGAGCTTCCACTCCTTGGGCACCTGCTTGCCGGCGAGGATGTCCAGGGCGGCGATGACGGGCGTGCGCCACTGGAAGGTGGGGTAGGTCGGGGCGATCGCGGTGAGCTTCTTGTCCTTCCATGCCTTGAGGAAGTCCTGCTGGTCCTCGCCGGTGATCGGCGGGACGTCCACGCCTGCGTCCTCGAAGGCTTCGATGGCGGCGACGGAGGTGGCGCCCGCGTCCATCCAGACGCCGTCGATCTGTCCGTGCCGGGAGATGGCGTCGGCGACGATCGACTTGGTCTTGGCGGTGTCGCCCTCGGTGAACTTGATGTCCACGACGTCGAGTTCACTCTTGTCGAAGGCGACCTTGGCGGCCGACCAGCGGTTCTCCAGGACGTCCACGCCGGGTGAGATGCGCAGGGCGAGGATCTTGCCCTTGGGCTCGACCTTCTCGACCAGGAAGTCGGCGGCGACCGAGCCGTATCCGTATCCGCCGATGGGGTTGATGAAGGTGACGGGGCAGTCGGTCTGCACTCCGCGGTCGAAGACGATCACCGGGACCTTGGTGCAGGCGGCCTCGACGGCCGGGGTGAGGGTGGCGGTGGTGTTGGGCGAGACGATCAGTGCGTCGCAGCCCTTGCCGGTGAGTTCCTCGATGTCGGAGATCTGCTTGTCGTCCTTGCCCTGGGCGTCCAGGACGGTGAACTTGGTGATCTCTTTGTGGAGTTTCACCTCGGCCTGCATGTTCTTCAGGCCGACCTGGCGCCATGGGTTGAAGACCCCGGCGTTGGAGAAGCACAGGTGCGTGCCCGCGAGGCCGCCCTTCTTCTTGAACTCCGCGGTGTCGCGCATCTCGGGTTCGAGCATCTGCACCCAGGGCTTGTCCGCCGGTCCTTCGGGCGTGACGTCGGCGAGCTTGATCTGCCGGTCGTACTCGGCCTGTTCGAAGAACTTGGACTGCTCGGTGGCCTTGTCGTCCTGGCTCTTGGAGGCGGAGGCGCCGGGCGAATCGGGCGGTGCGTCGCTGGAGCAGGAGGCGAGCAGGATGGCGGCGAACAGGGCCGCGCCCGGCGCGAGGAGTCTGTGCTTCCTGAGGGGTTTCATGAGGGTGTCCCTCCCGAGGAGTGGGAACGGCGGCGGATACGGGACCAGTTGGCGGCGCCCAGACCGACGGCGGCGATGACGATCACGCCCTGGACGGTGGATTCGAGGGCGCCGGAGACGCCTTGGAGGTTGAGCAGGGTGAACAGGGCCTGCAGCGAGAACGCGCCGGCCATGGCGGCCACGACGGAGCCACGGCCGCCGCCCAGCACCACTCCGCCGAGCACGACGGCGGTGATGGCTTCGAACTCCAGGCCGCGTCCGGCCTGTGCGGAGACTCCGGAGAAGCCGCCGACGAGGATCGCGGCGAGCGCGGCGGCCACCCCGGAGAGCACGAAGGCGAGCACCCGGACGCGGTGCACGCGTACACCGGAGAGCGCCGCTGTGCGCTCACTGTCGCCCGTGGCGATCAGGGTGCGGCCGAAGTCGCGGCGCATCAGCAAGACGGCGAACGCGCCGACCGCGAGGCAGACGAGTACCGCCCAAGGGAGCCAGCCGAAGGCGGAGTGGCGGCCGAGCGCGCGGAAGTCCTCGGGCAGGACGCCCTTCGGTGAGCCGCCGGTCCAGTAGAAGACGGCGCCTTCGAGGATCAGCATCATGCCGAGCGTGGTGATGAAGGAGGGGACGCGCAGTGCCGTGGTGATCAGCCCGTTGGCGAGGCCCACGATCGCGCCGCCGAGGACCAGGGCGAGGCTGATGAGGAGCCAGTGGGATTCGGCGAAGGAGCCGTACAGCTCGGCCGCGACGACGACACCGGCCGTGACGATGGCGCCCACGGACAGGTCGAACTCGCCGCTGACGATGACCAGGTACTGACCGGCGGCCAGGATCACCAGGGGTGCGGCGCGTTTGACGAAGGCGAGGAAGCGGTCGAGTTCGTAGAAGCTCGGGTCGGTGATCGCGATCGCCAGGAGGAGCACCACGAGCAGGGCGTACACCGGGATGCCGGTGCCGAGGGCGGCGACAATGCGCTTGTACGGCGCGGGGGTTGATGTCGCGCCGGTCGGTGTCGTGGTCGTCATGCGGACCTCCTGCCGCGCCGGGCGTACAGGGCGACGGCGGCGACGATCACGACGCCGCGTACGACATTCTTGAAGAAGGGGTCCACGGAGAGCTGGTTGAAGACGCTGTCCAGGACGGCGAGGATCAGCACGCCGCCGAGCGTGCCCGCCACTCCCCCGCGCCCGCCCGCCAGCGCCGTGCCGCCGAGCACCACGGCGGCGATCGACTCGAGGTCGTAGCGCGCTTCGGTGCCGGCCCAGGGGGCGCCCGCGCCGAGCCGGGAGGCGAGGAAGAGGGCCGCGGCGCCCACGCACAGGGAGCAGATGATGTGGGCGATGATCACGGTGCGGCGGGTGCGGACGCCGGAGAGCCGGGCGGCGTGTTCGTCGCCGCCGGTGGCGTACATGTGATGGCCCAGCCTGGTGCGTCGGGTGAGGAACCAGGCCGCGGCGGCGACCGCGGCGAGCAGGAAGATCGAGACGGGGATCGGTCCGATGCGGTCGTAGCCGAGGTGCCGGAAGGAGGAGGGGACCTGTCCGGCGGGGCCGGTGTAGTTGTCCTCGATCCAGCCGCGCAGGATGAACGCCGTGCCGAGGGTGGCGATGAAGGCGTTCACCTTGAGCCCGGTGACGATCAGACCGTTGGCGAGCCCCACCGCGATGGACAGGGCGAGTACGGCGAGGATGCCGGTGACGACGCTGCCGTCCTGCATCGTCTCGGCGGCCACGAGAGTGCCGAGGCTGATCAGGTACGCGACGGAGAGGTCGAGGGAGCCGGTGAGGATCACCGCGCTCTGGCCGACCGCGACGAGGCCGAGGGCCACGCAGTTGGACAGGATCGTGGTGAGGTTGGCGCGGGCGAAGAAGCTGCCGCCGTCGAGCGTGACGATCAGCCAGCCGAGCACGATCACCACGGCGGCCGCGAGCCAGACGCCGACCGCGGGATCGGTGAGCTTCGTGCGGCGCCGGGACGGCTCGGGCTTCAGCACGGACGGGGCCAGTACCGTCGGGGTCATGCGGCGTCGGTCCCTTCTTCGGCGGGGCCCGTGGCGAGGCGCATGATGTCCTCCTCCGAGGCGCCGGCGGGGAGTTCACCGGCGAGCCCGCCGTCGCTCATGACCAGAATGCGGTCGCTCATGCCGATGAGTTCGGGCAGTTCGGACGAGATGATCAGGACGGCGAGTCCTTCCTCGGCGAGTTCGCGTACGAGGGTGTGGATGGCGGCCTTGGCGCCCACGTCGACGCCGCGGGTGGGCTCGTCGAAGAGCAGCACCGCGGGTCCGGCGGCGAGCCATTTGGCGATGACGACCTTCTGCTGGTTGCCGCCGGACAGGAACTGCACCTGCTGGTCCGGGCCGCCGCGCGCCTGGAGCCGTACGCGCTCGAGGAGGTCCGCGAGGTCGCGTGCGGCCGTGGCGCGCTGCTGGCCGGGGACGGCGCGGGTGACGAGCAGGGCGTTGTCGCGTACGGACTGGCGCAGGGCGAGGCCTTCGCCCTTGCGGTCCTCGGTGACGAGCGCGATGCCGGCACGGATGGCCTCGCGGGGGTTGCCGGGCCGCAGCTTCCGTCCGCCGACGGTCATGTCACCGGCGCTGAACGGTGCGGCGCCGAACAAGGCGCGGGCAAGGGAGGTCCGTCCCGAGCCCTGCAGTCCGGCGATCCCGGTGACCTGGCCCGCGCGCAGGTCGAGGTCGATGCCCTTGAGCCGCTTGTTCGTGCCGCCGCGCAGGGCGAGTGCCACGTCACCGGCCGCGTCCGACGAGGCGCGCGGCGGGTAGTACGCGCTGAGGTCGCGGCCGACCATGGCGCGCACGACCGCGTCCGTGTCGGTAGAGGCGGTGGCGACGGTGGTGATGTGCCGCCCGTCCTTCAACACCGTGATGCGGTCCGAGAGTTCGAAGACTTCGCGCAGCCGGTGCGAGATGTACAGGATGCCCAGGCCGCGGCCGGCGAGCCGCCGTACGAGGTCGTGCAGGAGCCGTGCCTCGCGGTCGGCGAGCGGTGCGGTCGGCTCGTCCATCACCAGGACCCGGACGTCGGAGGCGAGCGCCTTGACGATCTCGACGGTCTGCCTGCGGGCCACGGACAGCTCGCGGATGTGCGTCCGCGGTGAGATACCGGTTTCTCCGAGCTCGGCGAGCAGCTCACCGGTGCGCCGCTCCATGGCGCGGCGGTCCACCAGGCCGAAGCGGGTGGGTTCGCGGCCGAGGAAGACGTTCTCGGCGACGGTGCGGTGCTCCAGGAGCGCGAACTCCTGGTGGATGATGCCGACCCCGGCCGCCTGTGCCTGCTGGGGGTGGGTGAACGCGTGGGCGGTGCCGTCGAGTTCGATGGTGCCGGAGTCCGGGATGTGCTCCCCGGCGAGCACCTTCATCAGCGTGGACTTGCCCGCACCGTTCTCGCCGACGAGGGCGTGCACCTCGCCGGCGGCCAGGTCGAGGCCGACGTCGTGGAGCACGCGGACGCCGAGAAAGCTCTTGGACACGTTCCGCATGGTCAGCAGCGGGGCTGCTCCGCCCGGTGGCTGCGGTGACTCGCGTGTGGCCGGCATGCGCGGGGCTCCTTCGGCAGACAGCGTTTTCTGCACACCATCGCGGAGCAATGTCCTGGCACCGCTTTTTCCTGTCAAGGGTCCAAGCACCGTTCTGCACAAGGTTCTTGACGGTGACTTAGGTCGATTGCCGAACAGATGGAGCCTTGTACGCAGCAGAAGTGGACCTCTATGGTGACGGCATGCCGACGGCCCCCGATGTGTCCTCCGCCTCCGCGGGCGACGTGCTCGCGCTCATCCGCTCCGGCTCGGTGGAGACCCGGGCCGATATCGCGCGCCTCACGGGTCTGGCGCGCTCCACGGTGTCGCAGCGCGTGGACGCGCTCATCGCCCACGGCTTCGTCGACGAGGACAACGCGGACGGCGGATCCACCGGCGGACGGCCGCCGCGCCGCCTTCAGCTGCGTACCGGCGAACACGCCGTCGCGGGCGTCGACCTGGGCGCATCGCACTGCCGGGTCGCCCTGCTCGATCTCACCGGCGCGACGCTCGCCCAGCGCGAGGATCCGCTGTCGATCGCGGACGGTCCGCAGGCGGTACTCGGCCATGTCGAGAAGACCCTGCACGCGCTGCTGAAGGAAGCGGACCACGCCCCGCAGTCACTGCAGGCGATCGGGGTCGGCGTGCCCGGCCCGGTCGAGTTCACCACGGGCCGTCCGGTCGATCCGCCGATCATGCCTGGCTGGCATCAGTACCCGATACCGGAACTCTTCGACGACCGCTTCGGCGTGCGCGCGCTCGTCGACAACGACGTGAACGTCATGGCACTCGCCGAGCAGCGCCTCGCCTTCCCCGAAACCCGCTACCTGCTGTACATCAAGGTCGGTACGGGCATCGGCTGCGGGATCATCGCCGACGGCCGCCTGCACCGCGGGGCGCAGGGCAGCGCCGGCGACATCGGCCATATCCGCGTGGCGGACGACACCGAGCCCTGCCGCTGCGGCAATTCCGGCTGCCTGGAGGCCGTCGCGGGCGGCGCGGCACTCGCGCGCAGGCTCGCCGAGCTCGGCCTTGACGCGGCGAGCGGCAGTGATGTCGTACGCCTGGTGAAGTCCGGCAATCGCGACGCCGTACGCATGGTCCGCGAGGCCGGACGGGCCGTGGGCGAGGTCCTGGCCGGTCTGGTGAACTTCTTCAACCCGGACACGGTGGTGGTCGGCGGCGCGCTCGCGGCCGTGCACGACCAGCTGCTCGCCGGGGTGCGCGAGGCGGTCTACCGGCGCTCGCATCCGCTGGCCACGCACGTACTGCGGATCGAGCCGAGCCGTACGGGAGAGAACGCCGCCGCTGTCGGCGCGGGCATCCTTGCGATCGAACACGCCCTCTCACCCGATCAGGTGGACCGCACCCTCGCCGCCACCGCCGGCTGACCACATGCCGAGACGTCCGGCCCACCGCGGGACCCCTCATTCTCCCTGCTCACCAGGGCACATTGGTCCAATCCACTGACGCATCGCAGGCCGCCGTGCCACCACGCCGGAAACCGCCGAACCCCGCGCTGACATGGGAAATCCCCTTTGCTGTCGCATGATTGACGGATCGTCGGGCAAGCGATACCACTGACCTCGCCCGGCCCCGTACGCCCCAAGCGCGCCCTTGGCGCCCCACCGTCCCGGAGGCTGCTTTGCGACGACGACCCGATGCTGCACAGACTTCTGCCCCTCGCAGACGGCTGCCCAGAACGGCGGGTGCCCTCGCAACGGCCGCGCTGCTGCTGCCCCTCGTGGCGGCGGCCCCCTCCGGCGAGCAGAGCGCGGCACCGTCCGCCCGGCTGCAGGGCGCGTTCAGCGCGGCGGCCGCCGAGTACCAGGTGCCGCAGAGCGTGCTGCTCGGCGTGTCGTATCTGCAGTCCCGCTGGGACGGCCACGCCGGAGCGCCGAGTGTCGCCGGCGGCTACGGCCCCATGCACCTGACGGACGCGGCCACCGCGCTCAAGGCCGAGGCACCGCATCACAGCCACGGTGACGAAGACGCGCGGGGGGACGCCTCCCGCCCCGCGCGCGTACCCGAGGCGGAGCTGCCGGACGCCTCCGAACTGCCCGCACGGCTGCGGACGTTGACCCGCGCCGCCGAGCTCACCGGCATCTCCTCCGAGGAACTGCGCACGGATCCGGCGGCGAATCTGCGCGGCGGCGCGGCGCTGCTCGCCGACGCGCAGAAGAAGGCCGGCAAGCCGCTCAGCGCCCATCTGGCGGGCTGGTACGCGGCCGTCGCCAAGTCGGAGGCCAAGGCCTACTCCGGCGCCGACGACGAGGCCACGGCCGCCAGTTACGCGAACGAGGTCTTCGCCGTGATCCGCGACGGCGCCACGCGCACGACGGACGCGGGCCAGCGGGTCGCCCTGGAGGCGACGCCGGCCGCCGCACCGGACGCCGCACAGCTCGAAGCGCTCGGTCTTCGCCGCGCCGCGAAGGGCGAGACGGACTGTCCGCCGACCATCGCCTGCGAGTGGATCCCCGCTCCGTACAAGGAGTTCGGCGAGGGCGACTACGGCAACCACGACAAGGCCAACCGGCCCGAGGACCAGTCGATCGACTACATCGTGGTCCATGACACCGAGGGCCGCTGGGACACGGTGCTCAAGCTGGTCCAGGACCCCACGTACGTCTCCTGGCAGTACTCGCTGCGCGCGACCGACGGGCATATCGCGCAGCATCTGAAGCTCAAGGACGTGGGCTGGCACGCGGGCAACTGGTACATCAACAGCAAGTCCATCGGCCTGGAGCACGAGGGTTTCCTCACGCAGCCCGACACCTGGTACACGGAGGCGATGTACCGGACCTCGGCGCGCCTGGTGAAGTACCTCTCCAAGCGGTACGGCATTCCGCTGGACCGTCAGCACATCCTCGGCCACGACACGGTGCCCGGGCCGACCGCGGGCACCATTCCCCAGATGCACACGGACCCCGGCCCGTACTGGGACTGGCAGCACTACTTCACCCTGCTCGGCAAGCCGTTCCACCGCAGCGCAGGACCGTCGGGCGGTCTGGTGACGATCCTGCCCGAGTACGACGAGCACAGCCCCGAGTTCACGGGGTGCACGAAGGCCGGCGAGAAGTGCCCGGCGCACGGCTCCAGTGCGGTGCGGGTGTACACCGAACCGCGTGAGGACGCTCCACTGATCAAGGACATCGGTCTGCGTCCCGGCGGCGGCCCGTCGACGATCGGCGTGAACGACCTCGGCTCGCGGGTGTCGACCGGCCAGCGCTACGCGGTCGCGGAACGCAAGGGCGACTGGACGGCGATCTGGTACCTGGGGCAGAAGGCCTGGTTCAAGAACCCGAAGAAGCAGCCCACGGCGGTGGACGCGGCGGGTCTGGTGATCACGCCCAAGGCGGGTCGCGCGGACGTGCCGGTGTACGGACGCGCCTACCCGGAGGCGGCGGCGTACGAGGGGACGGGCATCGCGCCGCAGCCGGTGTCGGCGCTCCCGTACAAGCTGCTCGCGGGGCAGGAGTACGCGGCGGGCGACAAGACACCCGGCGAGTACTACTTCGCGCCGGTGTTCGACACCAGCGGGCACAAGGTGGTGCGGGGCAAGGACGAGTACTACGAGATCCAGTTCGGGCACCGCGTGGCGTTCGTGCGGGCGGCGGACGTGGATGTGAGGCCCAGCAGCTGAGGCGGCCGAGTCGAGGGGGCCGTGGCGTGTGCCACGGCCCCCTTTCCGCTGCTAGCCAAGTACGTACCGCTCCCCCGCCCGCGCCTTGAAGGTGCGCTCGCCGCCGTCCAACAGGCTGCTGCGGACAGTGAGTTCCCGGGTGCGGGCGGCGTGCAGCACGATGCGGGTGGCCTTGCCGCCGGCCCAGGCGATGTCGACGGTGACGCCGCCGCGCGCCCGCAGTCCTCGGACGGAGCCCTCGGGCCAGGAGCCCGGCAGCGCGGGCAGGATGTCGATGACGTCGTGCTGGCTCTGCAGCAGCATCTCCACCACGCCCGAGGTCGCTCCGAAATTGCCGTCGATCTGGAACGGCGGATGGGTGTCCCAGAGGTTGGGCAGCGTCGAGTGCTTGAGCTGCTCGGCCAGCATGGTGTGGGAGTGGTCGCCGTCGCGCAGCCGGGCCCAGAAATTTATCTTCCAGGCCTTCGACCAGCCCGTACCGCCGTCGCCGCGCGCCGTCAGCGACACCTTCGCGGCTTCGGCCCACGCGCTGCCCGGCGCTATCTGACGGCCCGGGTGCAGGGCGTACAGGTGCGAGACATGGCGGTGCTCGTCGGCCGGGTCGTCGAGGTCGGCCTTCCACTCCTGCAGCTGTCCCCAGGAGCCGATGCGCAAGCCGGGGTCCAACTTCTCCAGTGCGGTGGCCAGTTCGTCGCGGAAGGCGCGGTCGTCGCCGAGGGTGCGGGCCGCTTCGAGCGTGTTGGTGAACAGTTCGTGCACGATCTGCTGGGACATCGAGGCGCCCGCGGTGAAGTCGCCGTGTTCGGGCGAGTAACTGGGCGAGACCACCGCCGTGTTGTCGCGCGGGTCGGTGTGCAGGTTCGCCAGCCAGAAGCGGGCCGCCTCCTTGAGCACCGGGTAGGCGGTGGTGCGCAGATAGTCCGTGGAGCCGCCGAAGCGGTAGTGCTCGTACATCTGCGAGGTGAGCCAGGCGGCGGCCTCCGGGAACCAGAAGGACGTCGCCCAGTCGTGCACGCCCGTGAAGCCGTAGGTGTTGGTCTCGTTGTGCACCACCCAGCCGTCCGAGCCGAACATCTCGCGTGCGGTGGTCCGGCCGGGCGGGACCAGCGCCTGCACGAAGCGGTCGTACGGGGCGGTCGTCTCGGCCAGGTTCGCGGCCTCGGCCGGCCAGTAGTTCATCTGCAGGTTGATGTTGACGTGGTAGTCGGCGCTCCAGGGCGGGGTCGTGCTGTGGTTCCAGACGCCCTGGAGGTTCGCGGGCAGCGATCCGGGGCGCGAGGAGGCGATGAGCAGATAGCGGCCGTACTGGAAGAAGAGCGTCTCCAGCGCCCGGTCGGCCGCGCCGGCCCCGCCCGTGTACTGCGTCAGGAGCTGGTCCGTGGTGACCTCCGGCAGTTCGGCCGCGAGGTCGAGGGCCACGCGGCCGAACAGGCTGCGGTGGTCCTCGATATGGCGGGCGCGCAGCGCCGCATGGCCCCGGCCGGCGGCGCGTTCCAGGGTGCGGCGGATGCGCCGCGCCGGGTCCTGTCCGCGATAGGCGGGGTGGATGTCCGCGTAGTCGGTACCGGCCGCGAGGACGAACCAGGCGCTGTCCGCTCCGGTGACGGTGAGGGCGCCGTCGGGGCCCGCGGTGACGGTGCCGCCCGTCGTGCGGACCGTGAGCCGGGCCTCGAACTTCAGGCCGTTGTCCGCGAGGGCGCCGCGCACGATGAGCGTGCTCCCGTCGGCACTTGCCGCGTAGTCGGCGCGGGGTGATGTGTAGCGCAGGGTGAAGGCGACCTGGCCCGGCCGGTCGGCGGCGAGGCGTCCGACGATCACCCCATCGGGGTACGAGACGAAGAACTCCCGCTCGTGGCGCACCTGTTGATGGGTGTACGTGACGGTCGCGAGGCCCGTGGCCAGGTCCAGCGCCCGGCGGTACGAGGCGTCCGGCGCCGTGGGGGCGTCGGGGATGTCGAGGTACAGGTCGCCGAAGGTCTGGTAGGCGCCGAAGCCGCGGCGGGGCTGGCCGAGCTTCGCCGTGACGGTGTCCGGGTCGAGCCTGCCCTGTTCGTCGAGCAGGCGCTGCACCTCGGCGAGGGCGCCGGGGCGCGGCTCGCGCCAGTCGCCGTGGTCGTATCCCTGCCGTGAGCCGGGGCCGCCGGTCCACAGGGTCTTCTCGTTGAACTGGAGCCGTTCGCTCGCGAGTGTGCCGAAGACCATCGCACCGAGTGCGCCGTTGCCGATGGGCAGTGCCTCACGTTCCCAGTCGGCGGCGGGTGCCGCGTACCAGAGCCGTAATTGATCGGATGAGTCCTCGGCGGCGTGCGCTTCTCCGGCCAAGGCGCCGGTGGTCGCGGCTGTCGCCAAGCCGCCCAGGGCTAAGGCGCCGGCCCCGCCGATGGCCGACTTCATGGTGGTTCTTCGGGAAATTCCGGAGGTACCTGAGGGCGCCGAGGGCGAGGGGTCGGATGGCGCTGAGGGAGATGCAGGCATGGATGACATGCCCCCGGACGCTAGAGGTCCGATGACTCGGCTACAAGGGTGCGTGCAGCATCAGGTGCCCCGCCGGGCACGGTCCCCCGGGAGCGGCCCGGGCTCAGCCCTGCTGGAACAGCTCGGCGGGCAGCGGCTTGAGCAGCGCGTACAGGTCGTCGGTGATGGGGCGGTCCCAGGCGGCGATGGTCACCAGGACGTTGTCACTGCGGTCGAACTGGACGCAGGAGATACGGCTCTCTGAGAGCTTGAGGCGGCGCACGATCAGCAGGTTGTCCCCCTGCATCACCGGCATGTCCTCGGTCGAGACGACCTCGACCTCCTCCTCGTTCTCCAGCGCGAGCAGCAGCTGGGCGACCTCGAAGGGCACCTGCTTCTCGCCCAGCTCTCGGGCCGGGGAGCCCTCGGGGAGATTGCCGATCACCATCGCGGGGCCGCGGCCGCCGAACAGGTCGTAGCGCAGGAAGACGCCCTGGCAGCTGCCGTCGGGAGCGGGCAGCAGACCCGCGCCGAGATTGCCCGGCCAGTCTCCCGGGTCCATGGCGAGGACGTCGAAGTCCGGCCCGGCGGGGGTGGGGGCGCTGCGGCGGCGGAGGAAGGACATGCGCCCATGGTACGTGGCCGCGGACCGTTCCTGACGCCGGGGACCGGGCCGCTGCCCGGCCGCCGCAAGGGTGTCGCGGAACTGATCTGCACCCTGTTCACACCCGGTCCTGCGGCACCTGCCCGAGGGCCGCGCCCAGACCGCCGAGGTCGGTGCCGACCTTGCGGAACACGGCCGACAGGAGGCGCCCGGCGGCCGGCTCGTCCAGGCCGAGCTCCTTGCCGATGTCCGCGGTGGACGCTCCCCGTACGGCGAGCGCGGCGGCCGTCC